>ONMY01000236.1 GCA_900318975.1 uncultured Bacillota bacterium
ATCGTCTTTATGAATTATCTTAAAATCGACTCCTTCTTTTTCTTCATCATCCATTGATGGAAGATACCAAGATTCAATTGCTTTATAGGTATAATCAGAAACATAATAAGGGACTTTTAAATCTTTAGCTACTCTAATGAAACCACCGATATATTTTTGTTTAAAATGCGATAAAAATACACCTTTTACTCTTTCGATGTTATTTTTTAGATAAGAAAAATCAGGTATGATTGAATCATATCCGAATACTTGTCCTATTGGTAATGCGCTTCCGCAATCTAAAACAAATATGTCATTATTAATCTCTAAGACATACATATTTTTTCCAACTTCGCCGAGTCCGCCAAGTGCGAAAAATCTAACTTTAGACATCATTACCTCCTTTTAAATATAAATGTCCCTTCAACATTTTTATTTTAGCATGTTTTTATTTATTTCAATAAAAATATTTATCAAGTTTTTAATATTTTAAAATTAGAAATATTAAGGTAAAATATTAGTATACAAGGAAGTGATATTATGTATAATTATCCGGTTAAAAGAGCGCCATATAATAAGCCTAAAATCTCTACAAGTAATAGAGGCATGAAATTTGAAGAAATAATCAATGAATCAAACGAACAATATCTTAAAAGGGATATTGCAGTTATTCATAAAAAACCAACTCCAGTTCAAATTGTTGAAGTTGATTATCCAAAAAGATCTATGGCTAAAATCAATGAAGCTTATTATAAAACTCCTTCTACTACTGACTATAATGGTGTTTATAAAGGATATTATATTGATTTTGATGCCAAACAGTGCAATTCAACAACATCTTTTCCACTAAGTAATATCCATGAACATCAAATAAAACATTTAAATGATATCACAAGACATGGTGGAATTGGATTTCTACTTATTCAGCTCACAAGATTTGATGAAATATTACTTCTTGAGACAGATAAAATGAATTATTTTGTTAAAAGAAAAAATGATGGTGGGAAAAAATCTATCACAATAGATGAATTAAGAGAAAGTTCTTATTTAATAAAAGAGTCATTTCCAATAAGAGTTCCATATCTTGACGCAGTTGATAAAATAATAGAAAAAATGAAAGAAAAGAGCGACAATTAAGTCGCTCTTTATTCTATAATTTTTGATACTACATCTACTGGTTTTATTTTGTTTTTTGTAATGCTATAAGCACTATATAAATCATCAATTATTGAATCATCCCATTTATCATTTTTATAGATATATAGTAGTGCTTCACCCTTTTCTACATATTCACCAATTTGATGATTTAATACTATTCCAACATCAGGATCGATAGAATCTTCTTTTCTTTCTCTTCCTGCACCTAGTTTCATAGCGCTAACGCCAAGTGTTAATGCGTCTATTTTTTCGATATAGCCACATTTCTTTGCTGGTAGTGGAATTATCTCTTTTACATGTATAAAGTCGTTAAAATCGGAAATTGTAGCTCCTTGAGCTTTAATCATTTCAAGGAATTTCTTATATGCATTTCCATTTTTTAAGTTTTCTCTTGCGATATTTCTTCCATCTTCAATAGTGTCTACAATCTTTGAAAGATATACCATATAACCAACTATTTCAATAGAAATATCTTCTAAATCTTTTGGGCCCTTTCCATTCATGCAGTTTACAGCTTCTAGTACTTCAAGCTTGTTACCTATTGCTCGACCTAGTGGGCATTCCATATCACTTATAAATGCAACAGCTTTTTTATTGTCCATTTTCGCAAGTTTTATCATCATTTCTGATAGTTTAGATGCATCTTCTATTGTCTTCATGAATGCACCAGAACCGTACTTTACATCAAGACAAATTATATCTGCACCACTTGCGAGTTTTTTACTCATAATTGATGATGAAATAAGTGGAAGCGAATTAACAGTTCCCGTAACATCTCTTAATGCATATAATTTTTTATCTGCAGGAACTAGGTTTTGAGTTTGTCCTGCAATCGCAAGATGAATATCTTTAACCTGTTTTTTAAAGCGATCTTCATCTAGAGATATTGTTAAACCTGGAATGCTTTCAAGCTTATCTAGTGTTCCACCAGTGTGTCCAAGTCCTCTTCCTGAAAGCTTTGCCATAGTACAACCAGATGCAGCTGCAAGCGGTCCTAAAACAAGCGATACTTTATCGCCAACACCACCAGTTGAATGCTTATCGACCTTTATTCCTGGTAGATCACTTAGATCTATTCTATCTCCACTATTTAACATAGCTTTTGTGAGATAGTAAGTCTCAGTATCAGTTAGTCCATTTAGGCAAACAGCCATAAGCCAAGATGAAACTTGGTAATCTTTAATATTATTATTTACATATTCATTGATAAACCAAGTTATCTCTTCTTCTGTAAGAGGTATTTTATTTTTGGTTTTTTCAATAATGTCTACAGCTCTCATTCAGCCTCTTCTATTTCCATTTCTTTTTCGTTATTTATTTTTTCATCATTTAAGAATTTGCATTTTTTAATTAACATTGGATATAAGAAAGTTACAGTGAATAACATAATTGCATATCTTAAGAAATCGCATATATTTCTTGCAAGACTTGCATCATCAAATGCCCAACTATATGTCATTTTAAGTAATACTTTTAATGCATAAGCAATACCAATACCAATTGCGACTCTAATTACCGCTTTCCAAAGACACTTAGTATCTTCAAAATTAACATATTTTTCTTCAAGGATTGATCCGATATAGAATCCAAGAACCATTCCAAATGTTGAGAATAGATCTCTACTTATATCACTGTAAAGTGGTGATAAGAAAGTTAAAATACCGATTATTGAAAGAGTAATTATATGAATTAATGTTTTATTTTTAAACTTAGTAAGCATGTAGTTATAGAGAATAACTATGGCTGAACCGATTATAAATCCAGCAAGAACATCTGTGAAGAAATGTGCACCAAGTGCCATTCTTGAAATCATTACTAGAATTGTAACAACTTCTGCGACAATCCAAGCCCAGGTCTTCTTAATATTATACGCATAACTTGTATATACTGCAGATGATGAGAATGAGTGTCCTGATGGGAATGAAGATGAACTTGATGCATAGAAATCACCATATTCACCATGAACTAGCATGTATTCTCCGTTTGTGTCAGTTGCAAGAATAGATTTATCTCTTATAGTAACTCTATCTGGATATTGTTGGAATGGTCTAAATCTATTAAAGAAACATTTAAAAATGTTACCAAAGCACATTGCATAGAATGCTGGGAATGCAACATCTTTAGCAAGCTTCTTACTAATTCCATAGTATGTTATTGCAAGTAATACAATAAATACTGTTTCTGTACCAAATTGTGATATTCCTTGGAATAATAATTCAATGAATCTCGATTCACTAAGTCTATTAAAGAATTCGACAATTGAGACATCCCAATCCCAATGCATAGACATAGAAAATAAATACATTAATTTATCCTCCTATATTTTCTAAAGTGTAGAACACCTGAAATATTCTCTTCTACCATTTCAAAATTAGATAAGTCTAGATTTAAGTAAGTATCTCCTTCGTGGTCAGCATCAATATATGTAATGTATAGGATATCACATAATTTATAGGTGAGTTCAATAATGCTTTTTCCACCAATTATGTAGATATCTTCGTTTTTACTTTGTTTTAAATAACCAAATATATCGTGTGTTACTTCTACACCTTTAAAGGTGTAGTCAGTTAGAGTTGCAATAACGCTTGTACGATTTGGAAGAGGTTTTCCGTTTCTTAAAACTGATTTAAAAGTCTCTTCTCCCATGATTATTTTTTGTCCAAGAGTTTTAGCTTTAAAGTATTGTAAATCTTCATTGTAGTGCCATGGAAGCTTGCCATTATTTCCAAATAGATTATTTCTATCTATCGCAAAAATCGCGTATAACATTAAACAGCTACCTCCCCTTTAATTCTTGGATGGCACTTATAATCAACTAGTTCAAAGTCATCATAAGTGAAATCTAAAATATTATCTGTATCTCTCTTAATTAACATCTTAGGTAGTGGGTATGGTTCTCTTGATATTTGAAGTTTAACTTGATCGATATGATTTGTATAAATATGTGCATCACCAATTGTATGAACGAATGTGCCAGGTTTTAGTCCTGTAACTTTCGCAACCATCATTAATAGAAGTGAATAAGATGCAATATTAAATGGTATTCCAAGGAAGATATCACCACTTCTTTGATATAATTGTAGGCAAAGTTTACCATCAATTACATAAAATTGATATAAAGAATGACAAGGTGGAAGTGCCATAAATGGTATTTCTTTTGGATTCCAGCTAGATACAATTAATCTTCTTGAATTTGGATTTTCTTTGATCTCATTTATTATATTCATAAATTGATCAACACCATCAAAATTACGCCATTGTTTTCCATAAACCGGGCCAAGATTACCCCATTTTTTTGCGAATTCTGGGTCTTCTTTTATTTTTTGAACGAATTCTTCCATAGTTTCGCCCTGATATTCACTTGATTCTTTATAAGACTTATATGGCCAATCGTTCCAAATGGATACGCCATTATCTACTAGGTATTTAATATTTGTATCACCCTTTATAAACCATAAAAGTTCATAAATAATACTTTTTAGATGAACTTTTTTAGTTGTAACAAGTGGAAAACCATCTTCAAGGTTAAATCTCATTTGATAGCCAAAATATGAGATTGTACCAGTTCCTGTCCTATCTCCTTTATATGTTCCTTTTTCTAAAACTGTCTTAATTAAATCTAAATATTGTTGCATAAACAAAATCCCTCTTTTATGTAATTATATCATAAAAAAGGGATTAAGGATTATTCAATTGTCTCTTCTTCTAAGTCTTCTGATTCTATCTCATCTGTTTTGTTGTTTGAAGATAGATATATCAGTCTTTCAGCTATTATATCGTTAGCGTAAACTTGCTGGCCTTCTTTATTAGTATAATTGTTATTTTCAAGTCTACCTTTAACGATTACAAGTGATCCAGTTTTGCAGTGGGAGAATACGTTTTCTGCTAGTCCTTTCCAAAGAGTTACTGTGAAGAAATCTGTCAGTACATCTCCGTTTGCAGCCCTAAATGGTCTTTGTACAGCAATAGAAATCCTGCAATGTTTTACACCATTTTGAAGCTCTCTTAATTCTGGGTCTTTTGTCAATCTTCCTGCAAATAATACTTGATTAAACATAGATATGTCCTCCTTTTAAAAAAATGCTAACATAGTTTAATACGTTTGCATAATCGTGCATTTTTTATAAGAATTGTGTTTAATATTAAATATTTAATGGTTTTATGTCGATAAAAGTCATATAAAACATGCATTTTTTAAGAAATATATATAATTCTTCAAATTTTCAATATAAATGATTTTCATTATAAATTTACATTAAACTAATAAAATTACTCATTTATTGAGTGTTTTTTTATATATTTAACTCTTTTTTAAGTTTAATCTTTTTGAATAAATTAATCGTAAATAATTCAGTTAAAAATCATAATTCAAGAATAAAATTTAGCTAATTTAATATTTTTGTCAAAAATTATCATTTTTATTGATAATAAATATTGCAATTAGCAATCAAATTGTATATAATCTAAACATAAGCACAAATATAGGAGTTTTTTTGATGGAAAAAATTGTAAAAAAGACATCAAAAGGCAATGACGTAACTATTTACGTATATAATTCATTGCCAAATCCTAAAGCTGTTGTTCAAATCGTTCATGGAGCTAGTGAACATTTCACAAGATACGAAGACTTCATTAGCTTTTTAAATAGTAACAATTATATTTGCGTTGGTGGTGACATTTTAGGTCATGGAGAGTCAACTCACGCAGAAAAAAAATATATATATTTTGAAAAAGATGAAGCTTATGAATCTATAACAATGGTTAAGGATTACATTAAAGCCACTTATCCAAATCTTCCTTTATACTTGCTAGGACATTCGATGGGATCTTTCTTAGCAAGAAAACTACTAATTGATTATCCAATTGATTATAAAAAAGGTATTATAAGTGGAACTACAACTATGCCAGTCGCTTTAACTGGTGCAGCTGTGTTCTTAGGGGCTGTTACACGCATTTTTAGAGGCAAGAAGGGTATTTCACCACTCTTAAGCGAACTCGGCATGAATGGGCTTCCTAAGAAGATGATAAAGGCTAATTTGCTTCCAGAAGGCGATCTTTGGATCACACATGATAAAGAAATTGCTAATTATTACCAAGAATCACCTATTTGTGGTGAAGATTTTACAGTAGCAGCTTATCAAGGAATGTTCTCTTGGATTGATTTTGTTTCTAAGAAAAAGAATCTTGATAAAGGAAATAAAGAAACACCAATATTCTTTATAGCTGGTATGGAAGATCCACTAAGCAATTTCGGTAAAGATATAAAAACTACAGTCGATATGTACAAAAAATGCGGTTACGGATACTGCGAAGTGTCATTATACGAAGGTATGAGACATGAAGTGCTAAATGAAATCGAAAGAAATAAAGTTTATAACGACTGTCTACAATTTTTTGAAAAATAATTAAATTTATATAAATATTTGAATAAAAAAAGAGCGACTTTTTAGTCGCCTTTTCTCGTTTTATTAATTTAATTAATAAATTTATAGTCTTATTGCAGTTTCTAAGGCTAATTTCATCATTTCGTTAAATGATGTTTGTCTTTCTTCTGCTGTTGTTTCTTGGTGTGTTACGAGTGAATCACTAATTGTTAAAATACATGCTGCATTCTTATTTAATGCTTTAGCATTAGCAAATAATGCATAAGATTCCATTTCAACACATACACAATCATTCTCTTTAACGCCTTCCATGAAGCTTGAATTTTCATGATAGAATACATCAGATGAGTGAACACAACCGAACTTTACAGGCATATTTAAGTCTTCAGAAACCTCTTTGATTTTACTATTTATTAGTTTGCTTGGTTCAATAGTATGTTTATCATAAAGGTTGAAAACGTATGCATAATTAGACTCACTATAAGCTTTATCACAAACGATTACATCAAACAATTTGACATTTTCTTTATATGCTCCAGCTGAGCCAATTCTAATTATATTTTCAACATTATAGAACTTGAATAGCTCATAAGAATAGATTCCAATTGATGGCATTCCCATGCCAGATCCCATTACTGTAACTCTAACTCCTTTATATGTTCCTGTGTATCCAAACATATTTCTTACTGTATTAAAACATACTGGGTTTTCTAAATAAGTTTCTGCGATATATTTAGCACGAAGAGGATCGCCTGGCATTAATACTGTTTTTGCAATATCTTCTAATTTTGCATTATTATGAGGCGTAGACATAATTATTCTCCTTTTACTATCTCAACTCCGTGAGATGTTCCGATTCTTGATGCTCCTGCATCTATCATAGCTTTTGCTTCATTAAAATTATTGATTCCACCAGCAGCTTTTATCTTAGCATTATCCTTTACAACATCCTTCATTATGCACACGTTTTCGACTTTAGCACCAGCTGTTCCAAAGCCTGTAGATGTCTTAACAAAGTCTGCATTAGCTTTAAGTGATAGAGCCGATGCACGTCTTATTTCTTCTTCGTTTAAGTAGCAAGTTTCGATAATAACTTTTAATACTTTATCACCGCAAGCATTTTTAATCTCTTTTATTTCATTATATACATAATCATCTTTTTTATCTTTTAAAGCTGCAATATTGATAACCATATCAATTTCATCAGCTCCTTTTTCTACTGCATCTTTTGTTTCAAATACTTTTGTTTCAATTGTATTTTGTCCAAGAGGGAATCCTATTACAGTACAAACAAGAACATTTGAACCTTTTAATAATTTTCTTGCAAGTTCTATATAATATGGATTAACACAAACGCTTTTAAAATTATATTCTTTTGCTTCTTCACATAATTTTTTAATTATTTCTTCACCACCAAACGCTTTTAAGTATGTATGGTCAATATATTCATTAATATTCATAAATCCTCCTATAAAATTAATGATAAATATTCAAGTAAATATAACAAAAATGCATAAACTAACATCCCAATAGTTGCTCCAAGATCAAATCCACCTACTATTAATCTTCCAGAACAAATATTCATAAATGGAGATGATATTTTTCTAAAAATATCAAATAATTTAGTGCCATAAAGGGATCTAAACCATGTCATTATAAAGAAGATTGCGATTAATAAATAATATATTAATGCAATGTAATATATTACTCTTATAAATTCGCCTAAAACAGTTAAAAACATGGTATTATTTAGAATATTTTGCAATAAAGTTCTTAATATCTGGATCTTTATATTGTTCTTTTATTGCAAATAAAAATACATTTTTAGATATTTTTGTTACTTTGCCATCTGTAGCATAGTTTACTCCTGAAAGGAAGTTTAATACTCCTTCAGCTTGCTCTTTTGGACAATCATTAAAGTCAATGCAAAGTATTTCACCTTCCATTAGTTTGTCTGCATATTTTAAACTATTTGAATCATCTTCGATTTTAATAAAACTAATCTTGTCTCTAATTGAACCAGTTTGAGCCATAATTTCCTCCTATAATTATTTCTTTGTATCTCTTAAAGAATATTCGCATCCACAATAATCTTGTCTATAGAGGCCATATTCTTTTGAATTCTTAATAGAATTCTTATATCCTTCGTTTTTCTTAAAATCAGAATAAATATATTTGATATTATATATATTTTCTAATTCTTGACCAATCTTATTTAGTTTATCAGCATTTTTATAAGGCGATACTGATAATGTTGATGTGAAAT
>ONMY01000234.1 GCA_900318975.1 uncultured Bacillota bacterium
AAGTTGGAATAGATGCCACAAACAAATATCTCCAAGCCGTATTCAATTCAAAAGATAATGTTGAGATGGACTATGATTCAAATATATATTATATTGATGATAAAGTTATTCAACTTGTAAATCAATATGAAGACATGGTAATGAATGGTGATATGGGTGTTGTAAAAGACCTTCTTTCTGATAAGGAAATCATTGTAGATTTCCAAGGCAATGAAGTTAAATATAAAGGACAGGATATCTCAAATATCTCTCTTGCATATTCAATTAGCATTCACAAATCACAAGGAAGTGAATTTAAAGTTGTAATTGTGCCAATATTCAGTCAGTATAATGTAATACTCAATAAAAAGCTGCTTTATACCGCAGTCACAAGAGCGAAAGATTACCTTGTCTTAATTGGAGATATGCGCTCAATGAGAAATGCTATTAAGATTTCATCAAAAGACAGACTCACAAGACTCATTAATTTCTTTAATTAGAAATTATTTAAATATCTTTAATCTTGAAATCTAATGTTTATTATTATATAATAATCACGTCGTTAGTACTATAGAATAGTAAATGACAGTTATTTTTATAGAGAGTCTAGGTTTGGTGGAACTAGATAAATAACCCATTGAAGCTGCTATAGGAGATATTATCTTAATATAAAGAGTGCCGATATGATTATCGGAATTAAGGTGGTACCACGGAATATTATTAGTTTCGTCCTTGAAAAATATATTTTTTCGAGGACTTTTTATTTGGAGGAAAATCATGAAAAATCTAACTGGAAATGAAATTAGAACAATGTGGCTTGAATTCTTTAAGAGTAAAGGCCATGACGTAGAAGAGAGTGCATCACTCGTTCCATCTGATGATAAATCACTTCTTTGGATGAACGCTGGTGTTACACCACTAAAAAAATACTTCGATGGAAGAAAGACACCAAAGAACCCAAGAATAGTAAATGCTCAAAAATGTATTCGTACAAATGACATTGAAAATGTAGGAAAAACCGCAAGACACCATACATTCTTTGAAATGCTTGGAAACTTTTCAATAGGTGACTATTTTAGAGATGACGTAATTCCTTGGGCAGTAGAACTCTTAACAAGCGAGAAATGGTTTAATCTTCCAAAAGAAAGATTATTTATCACATATTATCCAGATGATTTAGATACTCTAAATAAATGGGTAGAATCTGGAATAGATAAAACTCATATGATCCCATGTAAAGGTAATTTCTGGGAAATCGGTGAAGGACCTTGTGGACCTGACACCGAGATATTCTTTGATAGAGGAGAAAAATATGGCGATTTTTCTCCAAAAGCAATAGAAGATGAAGTTGAAAACGATAGATATATTGAAATTTGGAATATCGTATTTAGCCAATTCAATTCTGATGGTTCTGGTGACAGACCTAATTATAAACCACTTCCAAAGAAAAACATTGATACAGGTTCAGGTCTTGAAAGACTAGCTTGCGTCTTCCAAGAAGCAGAAACAAATTATGATACAGATCTCTTTAAACCAATAATTCATGAGGTTGAAAGAATCTCAGGTAAAACATATCATGGTGAATCTTCATTTAAGATAATCGCAGATCACCTCCGTACAATCACATTCGCAATTTCTGATGGTGCACTCTTTTCTAACGAGGGAAGAGGATATGTTTTAAGAAGACTTTTAAGAAGAGCTGTTAAACATGGACTATCACTAGGTATTAAAGAACCATTCTTATATAAACTCGTTGATATAGTTGTTAGTGAGATGAGTGGATATTATAAAGGACTCATTCCTGCAAAAGAATTATGCAAGAAACTTATAAAACAAGAGGAAATCAAATTCTTAAACACAATTGATTCAGGTCTTGAAAAATTAAATGAAATTGTTGAAAAATCAAAGAATAATATGATTTCTGGTGAAGATGCATTCCTACTTTTTGATACATATGGATTCCCTCTTGAATTAACTAAAGAATACGCTATGGAAAAAGGTTTTACTGTTGATGATATCGGATATAAGAATATGATGGATCAACAAAAAGAACGCGCAAGAAAAGCTCAATCAAATGCTCAATCATTTGCAAAGCAAAATCAAGAATACCTAAATTTTAAAGATACATCAGTATTTACTGGTTATGAATCATTAACTGAAGATGCAACAATCATCAAAGTATTTGACGAAGGATTTGTAACTGATAAGACACCATTTTATGCTGTATGTGGTGGACAAGTTGGAGATACTGGTACCGTAACTAAAAATGGTGTAAGCTATGCAGTAGTTGATACAATCACTATGCCAAATAAGCAACACCTCCATATCGTTGAAAACCCATATATCTTTAATGTTGGTGATAAAGTTAAGCTATCAGTTGATGAAGATAGAAGAGAAGCATTAAGAGAAAACCATTCTTGTTGTCATTTAATGTTTAAAGCACTTCGTGAAGTCTTGGGTTCTCATGTTTCTCAACAAGGTTCAGAGATTTCACCAGAAGCACTCAGATTTGACTTCAATCATTTTGAATCATTATCAGATGATACAATCTTAAAAGTTGAAGCTCTCACAAACAAATACATAAATGATGCATTTGAAATGAAGACAGTTGAAGTTACTATTGATGATGCTAAAAAGCTTGGTGCAATTGCTGAATTTGGTGAAAAATACGCAGATCTTGTAAGAGTTGTAAACCTTGGTGCAACAATCGATGTTTGCGGTGGCACTCATGTTAAAAACACTAAAGATATCGGAAAGTTTATGATTCAATCAATCTCATCAATTGGCTCTGGAATATTTAGAGTTGTTGGTCTTACAAAATCAATGATTGATCATGAAAAAGATTATTTCAAAGGAATGAAAGGCAATTTCGAAAAACTATTAACTAAAGCACACGAACTTGAAAATAAGGCAAAGGATGCTAAAGTCGATATTTCATTTAACTATTCACCAAAAGAAGAATATACCTTCTCATATCTTGATGTCATTAATATGAGAAAAGAATATTCACTCCTTCAAGAAGCAGTAAAACAATTCGAAAAAGAAGTATCAAGAAAGATAGATGAGGCAAGTCTTTTAACATTTGAAGTCTATAGAAAAGAATTAAACGATAAAGGCGGAGTGATTCTTCTAAAAGATTTTGATAAATCAAAGGTAAGACAACTAGTTGACTATCTTGCATCAACAAAAGAAAACATCACAGTTGCGCTTGTAAATGATACTGATGATAAACTTCAAGTTCTAATCAAGAATTTAAATAAAGAAAAAGATGCATCATCAATCTTAAGACAAGTATTTATGATTAGTGAAGGAAGAGGCGGAGGAAAGATGGATTTCGCCCAAGGTGGTACAAACGATAATACAAAACTAAATGAAGTATTATCATTCTTAAAATCTGAAATTGAAAAATAAAAAAGAGGAGGCTATATGATTAATAAAAGCGAAGATTTAAGTTTCATCACTGATGAAGATGGAAAAGAGACTCCAATTCAAGTATTAGAAGAATTCGAAAGAAGCGAAAACGGTAAGCGTTTTGTCATCTATTCAGATATCGCTGATTCAAAAGATGAAGAAACAGAAAGACAGTTTTACGTTGCTGAAATCATCACTCTTGATGATGGTTCTATGGAACTTCAAGAAATTGAAGACGAAGATGATATGGCATACTGCCAATCAAAATTTGATTCAATCGTTGAAGAAATGCTATCAAAATCTTTAGGCGATAGCGACTTAGACGATGAAGAAGATGATGAAGATTCATCTTCTGATGTAATTGTTAGTTAATGTTTGAGGATTTAAAAGAATACGCAAAAGAAAACAGTGTACCAATTATAAAAGATGAGGGATTAGTTTTTCTTCTTGATTCCATCAAAAAATATAATGTTAAATCATGTTTAGAAGTTGGTACAGCTATAGGTTATAGTGCCATTAGAATGGCATCTTTAGGTGTTGGTGTTACAACACTTGAAAGATCTATAGATTCATATAACTTAGCTTTAAAAAACATTAAAAAATATGATTTAGAAAATAAAATTGAGGCAGTGCTAATAGATGCACTAGAATATACCCCAACAAAAACATTCGATCTCATATTTATAGATGCTGCCAAAGCCCAAAACAAGAAATTCTTTTTAAGATTCACACCATTTTTAAACCCACATGGTATAGTTATCGTTGATAATCTAAATTTCCATGGTCTTACAGATGAGGATCCTATGAATATAAAATCAAAGAACCTTAGAAGTCTCGTCCGCAAGATTAACGAATTCAAAGAATGGTTAAAGGATGAAGAAAATTATAAAACATCTTTTGTAGATAATGGTGATGGGATGTCTATTTCAATTAAATTATGATTCTTACCTATCTATATGATTTAAGTGAATTAAATAAAATGGGAGATGTAATAGTCTTAAATGTTAAAGACTATTCTTTTGATAATGGGCATAATTTTAGTGTCGATGAAATATTAGATATTAAATCTAAAACAGAAAAGAAAATATTCCTATCTTTAACACCTCTATATCATGATAAGGATTTTGATGGTTTAGAGGATGTGATTAAGCGTCTTAAGGATTTAGATGGATTTATATTCCAAGATTTAGGTTTAATAGATATATTTTTAAAACTAAATATAACTAATAAAGCTATATATGCACCTGAAACATTTATCACAAATCATATAGATAAAGAATATTTTAGCGAAATTGGAATTAATAAATTCTTAATCTCAAGAGAAATAACTTTAGAAGATATTAAGATGATTTTAAAATTTAAAGGTAGTAGTAAATATATGTATAGTGCATTTGGTTATCAAATGCTTTTCTATTCATATCGTCCACACCTTTCAAACTTTAAATCGAAATATAATTTAAAAGAGAATTTAAAAGGAAATCTAAATCTTTCAATAAAAGAAGAGACAAGATGTGAATTTTATAGAGTAATAGAAGATAATCTTTCATTTAGAATCTATAAAGACAAAATCCTAAATACCTTTGATGATATAAAAGAACTTCCACTAGATATGATTATTTTAGATAGAATCTTTATTGATGATGATATGTATTTTGATGCAGTATCTCTTTTTAAAGGTGAGTTAACTCAAGAAGAATTCTATAATAAATATTCAAAAGATCTATTTGAAAAAGGATATCTCTATAAAGAGACAGGACTTTTAAAGGAGGATGAAGCTAATGCCTAGACCCGAACTCCTCCTTCCTGCAGGAAACTTAGAAAAATTAAAGATAGCACTTCTTTATGGTGCTGATGCTTGTTATATTGGGGCGAAGGAATATTCCTTAAGAGCTCAAGCATCGAATTTTACCATTAAAGATATTAGTGAAGCAGTAAAATTTGCTCATGATTTAAAAAAGAAAGTTTATATCACAGTAAACGTCATCCCAAGAGAAAGAGAAATAATGGGAATACTCCCATATCTTAAAAAGCTTGAAAGCTTAAATGTTGATGGCATTATAGTATCAAGTCCAATAATTTTATATATTGCAAAAAGATACACTAATCTTCATATATCAGTTTCAACTCAAGCATCTATTTCTAACTATAGAAGTGTGAATGTATATAATAGACTCGGTGCAGAAAGAGTCGTTCTTGCAAGAGAACTTTCAATAGAAGAACTCAAAACAATAAGAAATAATACAAAATCTGAACTTGAGGTATTTATTCATGGTGGGATGTGCAGCGGATATTCTGGAAGATGCACACTATCAAACTACATGTCTAATAGAGATGCGAATAGAGGTGGATGTGCACATTCTTGTAGATGGAATTATGACTTATTCTTAAATGATTTAAAAATAAATGATGATAAACCATTCCAAATCGCATCAAAAGATTTAGAAGCGATTGAATATATAAAAGATCTCTATGATATTGGAATTGATTCATTAAAGATTGAAGGAAGAATGAAGAGCCTTCATTATGTCGCAACTCTTGCATACACTTATAACAAACTCTTAAATGATATTGAAAACAACACCTTAGAGGATATTTCAGTATATAAAAAGCTATTAGAGGCAAGCGAAAATAGAATGAATGCATCAGGATTCTTTGGTGGTAATAATGATTCATCAATTACGCTTTATTCTAAGGTTGGGTTAGAGGCTAATCAATCTTTCCTCGGACTTGTATTAGATTATAATAAAGATACCAAAGAAGCACTAATAGAAGTTAGAAACCATTTCACAAGCGATGATATTATTGAAGTAATGTCCCCTAATAAGGAATTATTCTCAATAAAAATCGACGGAATATATAAAGATGGGGAAAGAGTAGATGCTGCAAGACACGCTCTTGAAAGAGTTACTATAAAATGTGATAAAGAATTATTTAAAAACGACATTTTAAGGAGATTATAATATGAACAAGCCAGTAATTATTAGTATCGCCGGTGGTTCTGGTTCTGGAAAAACCACAGTCGCTAAAAAAATTATGAACAGATTTAAAGGAAGAAACATCGTCTTAATAAATCTTGATGATTATTATAAAAGGCATGATGATTTAACTCTTGAAGAAAGAGAAAAAATCAATTATGATCATCCAAATTCTATTGATTTTGATCTTTTCTATTATCAATTAAATTCTCTTGTAAATGGCATACGTGTTGAAAAACCTATCTATGATTTCACGGTTCATAATAGAAGTGATGAAACTGAAATAGTTGAACCCGCAAATATAATTCTTCTTGAAGGTATTCTAGTACTTCAAGATGAAAGAATAAGAAATCTATCAGATATTAAGATTTTTATCGATACTGATTCAGACATTAGATTCATAAGAAGACTTAAAAGAGATATCAATGAAAGAGGAAGAAGCCTCGACTCAGTGATAAACCAATACCTTCAAACAGTTCGCCCAATGCATGAAGCATTTGTTGAAAGAACTAAAAAATACGCAGACATCATCATTCCAAATGAGAAGAATCATAATGTCGCAGTAAGTTTAATCGAATCTAAAATTGAAGAAATCTTAAAATAGAATAAGATAATTTTTGAAAAAAGACTTGTATTATATTATAATAATATAATGGACGGAGGAAATAAAAATGGCACAACGTTTACATCAAATTACAGCTCAGGGTTTAGAAGAATTAAAAAAAGAGAAAGAGCACATTATAACCGTTGAAATAGAAGCTAATAAAATAGCTATTCAAGAAGCTAGAGCTCTCGGTGACTTATCTGAAAACGCTGAATATTCAGCAGCTAAAGAAATCCAATCTCAATTAAATAATCGTCTTGCTGAAATTGAAGACATCATTAAAAACCATGAAATAATCGCTGAAGAATGGTACACAATTCGCTATGAAGAATTAGGTGTTCAAAAATCTATTCAACTTGTAGGTGTACTTGAAGCAGATCCAGAAGAAAACAAGATTTCAAAAGAATCTCCAATCGGAAAAGCTATTCAAGGTCATAAAGCCGGTGAAACAGTATCATTCACATCAGGTTCTGGAAAGAAAGTATCAGTAACAATTATAGAAAAAGGTAAAATCAAATAATGTTTATCGCCATTATTGGAGCGATGGATACCGAAATTTCAAGAATATATGATAGTCTAAGAGATGCTAAAAAAGAAGAAATCAAAGGCTTTTCATATATCACAGGTTTTAGAGGTGGTCATAAAATTGTTGCGACTAAATCTGGTATTGGAAAGGTAAACATGGCTATCGCTACTACAAATCTCATAAACAATTTTGATGTCGATTTAATAATAAACACAGGAATCGCAGGTAGCGTTGATACAAAGATTAATTCTATTTGTATTGCGACAAAGCTAATGTACCATGATATGATTATCGATTCATTCGATATTCATCTAAAAGATCCAGTCTATCCAAGTACTTGGGTAATAGATCATGCAAAAGAAAATCTAAAAAATATCACCTATGGAACATTCTTAACTGGCGACCAATTTGTGACAAGTATCGATATGCTTCATGGCATGGATACAAATGGAGTTGTATCTATCGATATGGAATCTATGGCTCTTGCAGTAACTGCCAAAAGGTTTAACAAAGATTTTCTAGTTATTAGATCTATATCAGATAATCTATCGCTTGACATAGCTAATAAAAACGAATTTAATGCTGCAGAAAAATCTCTTACTGCATGCCTAAATTATATAGATTCATTAAAATGTTAAATAAGATGTACAACGTGCATCTTATTTATTTTTATATTATTTATTAATATTTCATAAAACTATGGCACTTGAAAAGAGAAAACAATTAATCTATAATATCTATGGTTATGAGAAGAAAAAAATTACTTAAATATCTACCATATGAATATAAAAAAAGTATCAGTGACATAGATTATCTAAATTTAAAAACTTTAGGATATGATACTATATTTTTTGATTTAGATAATACGATTGCGGACTATGAAACTCATAGCCCTACAAGTGTTGCCATAGATTTATTTAAAACAATTAAGGATTTAGGATTTAAAATCTATATTCTCACAAACAATACTAAAAAAAGAATTGTAAAGTTTGAAAGTGAACTTGGAATAAAATGTTTTGAATCACTAAGAAAACCATTCACATCAAAACTAAAAAGAAGAATAAGAGAACATAATATTGAAACTTCTCATGTGATTTGGATTGGAGACCAAGTGGTAACTGATGTTAGATGTGCATATACATTTAATATCGACTCTATCTTGGTTGACCCAATTAAACCTTCTACTGAAAAATGGTATACAAAAATCAATAGATTCTTCGAAAGAAGACTAATGAAAAAAATAAAAAAGAATTATCCTTTAGAATATAATAAACTGGGGTTAGATGAAAGATATGGAAATAACTAAGGATATTAAATGTTCAGGATGTGGTGTTCTAATTCAAACTAAAGACAAAGAAAAAGAAGGTTTTGTACCTGAACATGTAGTACTTGCTCATGATGAATCAAAACCTATTTATTGTCAACGCTGTTTTAGAATTAGAAACTATCAAGAATATGCATCAAATGATCTTTCGGGAGAAGATTACATCAAAGTAATCTCGCAGATTAATACGAAGGATTCTTTAATCGTATTAATCGTTGATATTTTTGATTTTTCTGGTTCGTTCCTTCCAAACATCAAAAGACTTACTGGACAAAACGATGTTATTCTTGCGGCAAACAAAGTTGACCTTCTTCCATCATCAGTAAATAAAGAAAAAATCCTATCTTGGGTAAATGAACTATGTGAAGATGAAGGACTTCAAGTTTTAGATTCAATCCTAATATCATCAAAGAAAAATATCTATATCGATGAACTCCTTGAATTAATCAAAAAACATAAAAAGAATAGGGATGTATATATTGTTGGAAGCAGTAATGTTGGAAAATCAAAACTTGTAAACCAAATAATAAAAAGATTATCTGGTGTTGAAAAAGATGTTCTAACAGTATCGTATGCACCTAATACGACACTTAATTTTGTAGGTTTTCCACTTGAAGATGGAACTACAATCTATGATACCCCAGGTGTATTAAATAGACACCAATATTTAAGATATTTAACTAGGACAAGTCTTAAACAATCTATCCCACAAAAAGAAATTAAAGCTCAAATCTATCAACTAGACCCTGAACAAACCCTCTTTATTGGTGGTCTTGCAAGATTCGATTTTCTAGCTGGTGATAAATGCGATAAGAGTAACGTTGCGCTTTATTTTTCAAACGCCCTCCCAATACATAGGACAAAACTAGAAAATGCTGATAGATTATTTGAAGAAAAAAGATATACTCTTTTAACTCCACCATATAGTCCTGATGAGGCTCTTCCTCGTTTCGTTAAGACAGATTTCCATATGAGAGGAACTGGTAAATTCGATATTGTTATATCTGGACTTGGATTTATCTGTGTTAGAGCTCCATTCCATATTGTCGTTCATGCGCCAGTCATGGTTGGAGTATATCTAAGAAAGGCAATTATATAATGGACTATAAAAAAGATTATCTTGATATCGTAAAAGAAAGACTAAAAGAATCGAGATATATTCATACTCTTGGTGTTATCGATGAAGCATTAATTCTATCAGAAATCTATGGAGAGAATAAGGATAAGGCAAGAATTGCCGCAAGTCTACATGATATTGCAAAATATATAGATATCGATATACAAAAAGAAATGATAAGAAAAAATTTTGGTGAAGAAATACTAAATGATTTAGTAGAAGGAGTATATCATAGCTATACAGGTTATTTAATCGCAAGGGATGAACTCGAAATAGATGATATAGATATATTAAACGCAATCCTCTATCATACAATCGGAAGACCTAATATGTCTACCCTTGAAAAAATCGTATTTGTTTCTGATTTTGCAGAAGCAAACAGAAACTTTAAAGAAAGCAGAATTTGCCATGAACTAGCTTTAAAATCACTCGATGAAGCAGTATACTTTGAAATGGATGAACAAATTAAATTCAACGAAAAGAAGAATAATAGAATTCCAAAGATGGCAATTGAGGCAAGAAATTATTATAGGAGACTTTTGAACATTGAATAAAGAACTAGAAGTAATATTAAAAGCACTTGATGATGCTAAACTATTTAATATAAATCTATATGATCTTGGATTTGTAAACCCTTTTTATAATTTTGTATTCATCGCAACCGCAATGAATAAAAGACAACTCTCAGCAGGCTTAAGATTTATTGATGAAGCAAAAATAGAGTATGAGCACGTAGAGGGAAGAGATTCAGAATGGATCTTAATCGATGCTGGAGATATTTTGATAAATATTATGACAAGTGAGTATAGAGATCTATATAATCTTGATAGTCTTTATCTAAACGCAAAAAAATTAGTATAATTTTTAAAAAAAATGTAAACGAAATGACATCACCTTAGTATTTATATATTGAGGTGATTTTTTTATGCAAAACAAAAAGATAATTATTATTGGCATTTTTGTAGTAGTTGCTTTCCTTGGAGCAATACTAATTAATGGGCTTTTAAAAAATGGAGTATTTGGTGGAAGCTCAAGTAGCTTTAATGATCAGATAGTAAAAACCGAGGTCATAAACGTTAATGATGTTCCGGAAGTTGATGGTATTAAAACCACAAAAAAATCAACATCACTTTTTGTGGTTGAAATAAAGGGTGAGGTTTTGTACCCCGGAGTATATGAATTTGAGAGTGACGAAGTACTAGTTCAAGATGTAATAGCGATTGCAGGAGGACTTACTAAAAGAGCAGATACATCACTTATCAATCTCGCATCACTCGTTTTAAATCATTCATCAATCACAATTGGTTCAAAGGATGAAAAGAGCTATGTGCTTAGGGAAGGAGAGGATATTCCAAAAATAAATATCAATACATGCACAAAAGAAGAATTAGAATCGCTTGATGGAATTGGAGAGGCCAAAGCGATTGAAATCATTAATTATAGAAAAATAAATGGATATTTTAGATCTATTGAAGATTTAAAGCAAGTAAATGGTATTGGCGATGTCGTTTATCAAAAGATTAAAGATTATATTACGGTATGATGATGTAAGTGGTCTTTTAATATACTTAATTCCATCTATTATTTTTATTCTTCTTTCAAACATCTATTCTTTCGTTTTAATATTTTATATCCTCTATCAAATATATCTATTTAGAAGAAGTAGAATACTATTCTTCTATTCTTTAAGTATATCTTTATTTCTATTACTCATATATTTTGTATATTATTTAATATATAAAACATACGAACCAGCCATTTATTTAAAAGGAGTTATAGTTGAAAAGGACGATAACTCCTTTTTATTAAAAGAAGGACTACATTATATCAAGATATACTATAATGATACAAAAAATCTTATCATCGGAAAGCATATAGAGGTAAAGGGTGAAAAATATGAAATAATAGAAAGAAACATTGAATCAACATTCAGCCATTTTAGATATAATCTTTCAAAAAGAATAATCTCAGAATATATTGCATCAGATATAAAAATGAATGAAAAGTCATTTTCTATTTATTCAATAAAATCCTTTATTTTTGAATACATAGATAAGAATTATTATTCAGAATCTAAAATGTATATCGAAAGACTTGTGTTTGGAAAATCCTCATTTAGTGATGAATTAAATGAATCAATAAATAATATAGGTATTATATATTTATTTGCGATATCGGGTCTTCATATAAGTATACTTTCTCTTTTAATAAAAAAGTTTTTAAGAATATTTAATATAGAAGAAGAAATAATCACAGTAGTACTTATAATAATGCTTATAATTTATTACTTTATTACGTCTATTTCATCATCAGTCACAAGGGCGATTATAATGACTATTATTACTGAAATATCAAAGCTATTAAATAGACGTATACCAAAAATTGATACATTAGCATACTCTTTTATTATTTCACTAATGATAAATCCTTTTTATATCTATCAAATAGGTTTTTATCTTACTTATCTCTCAACTCTAATAATCTATCTTTCAAAAGAAAAGAATCTCTTAAAACTAACATTTCTAGTTGTCCTTTTTTCAACTCCTCTAATTTTATATAACAATCAAAAGATCTCAATCTTTATTCTCATTAACTCTTTAGTATTTGGAAGCCTATTTTCAGTAGCCTTCATTCCGTTTACTTATATTGTCTTAATCATATCTCCACTTGATTTTATCTACAAAGGGTTTATTAATGTGCTAAATTCTTCGATTATCTTTTCGAGTGAAATAGATGTTCCATTTTATTTTTCTATCGAAAATATTTATTTCCTATTAATCATCTATTTCCTATTATTCATAATAATAAATAGAATTAAGGATAAAAAGAAATATAAATCCTTTATAGCTTTAGTAGTGCTTGTGTTTATGTTTAACTATTTTACATCTATTTATTCATTCTTTCCAAGAGTAATAGTATTAGATGTCGGACAAGGTGATTCAATACTAATTAGAAATGGTTTTGATAATTATTTAATCGATACTGGTGTTTATGATAAATATAACACTACAGTAAAATACTTAAACAAGCGTAATATCTATAAATTAAATATAGTATTTATATCACATGATGATAGTGATCATATGGGTGATATCGAAAACTTAAGTAAAAGTATAAAAATAGATAAAATTATCGATGGAACAAAAGAAATAGACTTAAATATAAAAGGATTACATTTTAAATCTTATAGACTAAATTCAGAAAATAAAAATGAAGGTTCAATGGTTTTATATTTAAAGATGTATAATGCATCATTTCTCTTTACAGGTGATATTGAATCTATGGGAGAGGATAATATCTTAAATAAGAATATCCACAATATAACATATCTAAAAGTTGCTCATCATGGTTCAAAAACATCATCAAAAAAAGAATTTATTGATAAGATGCACCCAAAAGTATCCTTTATTTCTGTAGGATTAAATAA
>ONMY01000233.1 GCA_900318975.1 uncultured Bacillota bacterium
TCTTCAGCTTTTTTTTTACAATTTGCTCCTGAATATAAGCGTATAGCTTATGCACCAAGTTTTGGCCTTGGTGAATTACCTGAGACTGTTAAGCCGTTATACCGTAAGTGGTTAAATAGTATTCCATTATTATCAGTTAGAGAGGATAGAGGCGCAGATATCATAAAATCTCTAACTGGTAGAGATGTACCAGTTCTTCCGGATCCTGCAATGTGCCTATCAGCGGCAGAATGGGAGAACCTTGAGAAAAGACCAGATTTTGATAAGAAGAAATATGTACTAACGTACTTCCTAGGGAATGAGACAAATGAATACCGGCACTTCATAGAGAAGTATGCAACAAAATATCATTTCGAAATTATTAACCTCTTTGATATGAAAGAGCCAGAATTCTATTCAATTGATCCTGCGGAATTTGTATGGCTTGTTCATCATGCCAATGCTATGTTTACTGATTCGTTTCATGGAATGGTATTTTCGCTGATATTTCATACGCCATTTGTTGCATTTGACCGAGTCGAAAACGGCGGAAGAGAAATGAGCTCGCGCATTGATACACTGCTCAAAATGACAGGTATGGAAAAACGAAAATATGGAAGTGTACCATTAGATAGTATTCGATGTGTCAATTTTGCCGATGCGGATTTATCTATTGCACTTCATGTTAAAGAGGCAAGACAATTCCTTGAGCAAGCACTAAATGCGGTCAAAACTCATATTGATAGTAGTGACTTAATGAAAAACAGAGCGACCCAGAGGCCTTCAAAATATGTCAGATTATCAAAGAAGGATTGTAATGGTTGTCAAGCGTGTGTGAGTGTATGTCCCTTAAATTGCATCAATACGGAAGTAGATAAAGAGGGGTTTAGCTATCCTGTTATTGATCAAAGCAGATGTGTTCATTGTAATAAATGCCTGAGTGTATGTAGAGAATCTGAGAGAGAGTATGAAAAAGGAAATGAAAAAGCTTATGCTGCATTTGCGATGGATGACAAACTACGCAAACACAGTTCTTCTGGTGGCATTTTCTCTGTCATTGCAGAAGAAATTATAAAAGAAGGAGGGTCTGTATACGGAGCGGGGTTCAATGAAAAATATGAAGTTAATCATATTTCAATCAACAATAGGAACGAAATCATGAAACTCCGAGGATCCAAGTATGTACAGAGCAATATTAAAAATAGTTATATTGAGATTAAAAGAAAATTAGACCAAGGGAAATTGGTATATTTTAGCGGAACACCTTGCCAGGTAGACGGATTGCTGGCCTACCTTGATAAAGAATATGATAATCTTTATACGCAAGACATTATTTGCCATGGAGTGCCCTCACCAGCTGTTTGGAAAGCCTATTTACAGACGAGAACTGATGGGGAATTGATACAGTCTGTTTCATTTCGAGATAAGACATATGGCTGGCATTATTTTTCAATGAAAATTGAAACGGAAAAGAGAAAATATGTAAAGCGTTTGGATGAAGATGTGTATACTAGATTATTCTTAGACAATATCATACTGCGACCCTCTTGCTATGCTTGCCATCATAAGCATTCTCATAGAAAGGCAGATTTTACCTTGGCGGATTGTTGGGGGAGTATCAATGAATTGAACGATGATGACCGAGGAATTTCCATGGTATTTACCAATTCTATTAAGTCACAGCAACTGTTCAATGAAATTAAAGACAAATTACAGCTTTCAGAAATACCCTATGATGAAGCAATTGCAAAACAAGAAGCGATGATTTATTCAGTTCCGTATAATCAAAACCGAGAAATGTTTTTTGCACTTGCAGAGGAGAGAGGCTTTCATACGGTTCTTGATTGCTGGTATGGATGGCAACGACCAAATATTATCCGAACTCACAAAGGCTATATCAAGTATAAGTTACGCAAACTGATCAAAAAGAGGTGAAATAGTGAATTTAGAGAATCCTTTAGTAAGTATAATCACACCATGCTATAATGGAGAGCACTGCGTTTCAAGATTAATGGATTCTATTATTGCACAAACGTATCGTCCAATAGAGTTTATCCTGGTTAATGACGGATCAACCGATGGAACTCTTCTTGTTTTGGAAAACTATATTCCGAAATTCCGGGACGCAGGGATTGAAATTTTGATAATTAATCAAGAAAACCAAGGATTAGGAGGTGCAATTAATACTGGATTAAAGCATTTTAAGGGTGATTATTTGTGCTGGCCAGATGCAGATGATTATTTAGAACCCACGTCAATTGAGGATCGTGTAAGAGTTTTAATCGATAATCCAACCTATGCTGTAGTAACAAGTGATGCATATATAAGACAAGCTAATAACATAGGCACATATACAAAGAAAGAGGCTGATTCATTTAAATATAAGGATGATCCGAATCAATTTGAACATCTTTTAGTGGGAAATTCAATATTTTGCGCGGGTTGCCATATGGTGAGGACATCGATGTTTTTAACTGTTCATCCCGATAGAGAGATTTTTCCAGCTAGGCGAGGACAGAACTGGCAGATATTACTCCCAATTTATTATAAGTATAAATGGATATACCTTGATAAGCCATTATACAACTACATTATTTATCCAAATAGTATGTCGCATGGCAATAATACTATGGAAACAGTTCTTAATAGATATATAGAACATGAAACAATAATATTTAAAACATTATGCAAAATTGAAGAGATACAAAATGTAGATTTACACTGCTATTATGCGCAAATATACAACCTTTATTCTAAATTGAAAATGGAATTGTTTATAAAATATGGAAATAAAGATCAGTTTTTCAAAATATACAATGAGAAAAAGAAAGCAATTGGTCTTACTAATAGAGATAGATTAGCTAGGTATAGAATAAATCATCCGTACATAAATACTGAGATGAAGAGAATTGTACGTTTTATAAAGAAATCATTAATTAATAAGTCTTCGATTTTAGTATATTATTTGTCTTAAACA
>ONMY01000232.1 GCA_900318975.1 uncultured Bacillota bacterium
ATGCGGATTCCCGATATTTTTTTAATTGGTCGGAGCGACTAGATTTGAACTAGCGACCTCTTCCACCCCAATCATCTTCTGATGGATTTTCGCCATCGACCAGTTTTCAACAAATGCGATAACAGTGCCAGTTTCAGCGTTTTTCTGCCTAAGCAACCTTACCCTATTTTTGGCCAGATTTGACCAGTTTATATCCAAAGAAAGGACGAACTTGGGACGAGGGTTGACGATTATGATAAAAGAAATAAGTCAAAGGATATACAACATTTTCTAATAGAATACTGATGAATAATTATAATATTTCTGGTCTGTCCATTAGGATGTGGATAAGATGGGTTTTGGGATTTTCAGAGATTTTATAATGCACTAGCCCACTCTAAGTACATTTCAATAACCTTATCATTTTTTATTTTAAAATTCAAGGATTGAAGTTCGTTGTCTCTATTTTGATATGTAAAAAACATAACACCTTTGAATTCTCTAGCACTATCGGGGGTACCGTATGCATTTACAACTTCTTTCCTGGTCGAACCGACATGGATACCCGCAGGAGTATTCCAACCATTATTTCCAGTAGATTCTATGAAATCCACAAGTTCATTGGTTTTTCCATTTGATCTTACACTAATGGTTTTACCGTAATAATAATATTTGTAACCCTGATTTTCTGTCCTGGTTGGTTGTCCGTAAGTAGCAAAAACTTTCGCTATCGGTGAACCTATCTGTATCCCACCGATTGCAATTTCATTACTTGGTAATGAAGCATAACAAGTTGCAGACATAATCAAAGCCAAAGATATTGCTGTAAATCCAATTTTTTTCATAAATACACCTCCAGATTATTATATAAATCTCTTTCAATTATAACCCTATACAACTCACGTGACAAGATACTTTAACCCGATATCAAAGTCCACCATTCGATAAAAAATTCTTCACAAATTTAGGTAACCCCTTAATTCTTCTTCATCATTCTTTATCAGAGTTAGCTGCAGATGAACCGGTCAATTCTCTTAGTTTCTTCTTAACATCCTTGCTATTATTACAACTCTTTCCAGTCTTTTTTTTGAACATATCACTGTACTTTAGGCTGAGTTCCATCGCTTCAACAGCCTTATCCTTTACTCCGGCATCTAAATACAGATAAGCGAACGACAGGCATATATCATATGCTTTGTTATAAAACTTAGTGTTAGCATTTATGTCGATGTAAAAGATATCTTTAATTGTCGCAAGAAACTTAAATTCTTGATCAATAGCTTTGGCATACCAGTCTTGTGGCGAAGAAAAGATTGCAGTTTCATTACCCCTAAACTTTTTTTGTACTTCACATAACCAGTCTTTCAAGCAGTACAAATACCCAAGAGCGTTATATTGAACGTTTGCCGCATCCAATTTCAGCGTTGTTTGGCTGTCACGTCCGTTATATGTGGTAATATAATCAAAAAGAGCTTTCTTTAGCTTTTTCTGTAGTATATCGGCAACTTCTTTTCCAACTATTTCATATCCACGCAGCATATATAAATTCGCAGACAAGATAGCATGCCCTCTTCTTTTTATAAAATATCTGATAATCTTGCAGTACAGTCGTTGTAGTGACTTAAGTTCCCGATCATCTTCAATTGCAAGATTGAACCTGCCAAGAGCCATTAAGTGACAACCCTCTATTTTTTCTAACCATCTGTAGCTTCCATATTTCGAACAATAATAATTACTATTTAAGTGCGCTTGAAAATCATGGTAAAATTGCTCAAATACATGGTCAAGTTTCATAATAACCTCCATTTCATCGCCGTTTGCTAGCAGCACTAATAGTTATTAAAGAATCGATTTTTCACACTAAACCTCTTAAATATCTTACATTTCTTTTGATTTTCTATCACTTTGTTATCTTATCAACGATGTAGAAGAAAAATGTGTTGTTTTAATCAATGATGATTACAATAATGTGAAATAGCTGCATTACCGTCGAGTCTGTATATTATAGCAATTAGAAAAGTTTGGAGTAATCAGATAACCTGATTACTCCTTTTTTTTTATTACTGATGGGAATATATGTAGTCTTGGATTTATGAAATACTTTATAGTTATAGTTCGCACGAATATGTTAGTAAGAATTATAATCTTCTGTAGCCCATCCAATTGGATTTTTCATCCCAGAACAATTCCGCATATTCAGATGTAGTGCCTTTTCCCATGGTAGCCCCCATCAAGACCAGTGTTCCATTATTTCTGATCTGCAGATCATATCCATCTTTGTTTGGAAGTATATCACCGAAGCTGTTGATGACCCGCATCGAATTATCTGTGGCAGTATCATATACGTAGATGGAACCGCCACCTTCATCGGTGATACTGTAATATA
The DNA here is from genome assembly GCA_900318975.1 of uncultured Bacillota bacterium. Taxonomy (GTDB): domain Bacteria; phylum Bacillota_I; class Bacilli_A; order Izemoplasmatales; family UBA1188; genus UBA1188. Next base: position 2,366 of record ONMY01000232.1, read on the forward strand.
TCCTGCTGGAATTCGATTTGATCTTTCGGATGGTCACACCCATATACACAGGCCTGGTCCAATCAACAGCTACCTTTTTCTGTTTGTTCGTGACTTTG
>ONMY01000230.1 GCA_900318975.1 uncultured Bacillota bacterium
AATAGGTTACCTAATTTCTATACTACTAAGAGAGTTGAATCTACCTTTTATAGGTGTTAATAAAACGTTTCTTTTTATATACTATTGAACAATAGGAGGAAAGCTATGAATAAAAATATTCCAATCTTCTTTTCAATTGATGACAACTATTTAAATTTCTTCTTAGTCACAATTGAATCATTAAAAGAAAATAGAAATAAGTCTTATAATTACACATTATATGTTCTTCATACTAACCTTACTTCAAAAACACAAGAGATAATTAGAACGTATGAAGAAGAAAACTTCACATTTGAATTTGTAGATATGTCTAAAACTATAGAGGAGATAGGAGATAAACTCTGCACAAGAGATTATTATACTAAGACTACTTACTATAGACTTTTTGTGCCTGACATGTTCCCTGATATGGATAAGGCATTATATCTTGATTCAGATATCTGTGTTACAGGTGATGTTTCAAATCTTTATAATATAGATATTGAAGACAATTTAATCGGTGCAGTTCCAGAACAATCAACTCAATTAATTAAAGAATTCCAAGTTTATGCGAATAACTGTCTTGGACTCGATTATAATCATTACTTTAATGCCGGAATTATAATCATGAACTTTAAAAAGATGAGAGAAATAGATTTCAGTACTAAAGTATTGGATCTTATTTCAACTTATGAATTTAGACTTGCACAAGACCAAGATATCCTTAATGTAATCTGTAGAGACAAAGTTGTATATATTGATAATACTTGGAACAGAGTTCCACTAGGTGAAAAGTGTGACGCTCCAAACATCATTCACTATCTTTTAGTTTATAAACCTTGGAAGATGGAAAATGTAATGTATGAAGAATACTTCTGGGAATACGCTAAGAAGGCTGGAGTAGAAGAATCTATTAGAGAAAATTCTACTATGGTCGATAGAGAAGTTCTTGAAAAAGAAATGGATAGAGTTAAGAAATTAGCTATTGAAGAAGCCTTTAAAGAAGATAACTATTATAATATGTTTAAAACTATGGATTCATATAAAGGAGCATATGAAAGATCTAAGATTCTTAAAGAAATTGAAGTTCTTGAAGCTAATGGCGTATTTAATACTGACCTTGAAAATGATCCACCAACAATCCCACTAAAAGAAGGAGAAGTAGATTATACAAAAAAGAAGCTTACATCTAAGCTTAAAGCTAAACTCGCTGACTTTGTATCATTTAGATTCTTTAAAAGAAAGATAAGAAAAGGTGAAATCGTTATTGATGGTTATGAAGGAATAGAAAACTTAAAATCTATTAAGAGTGGTGCAGTTATCACATCTAACCATTTCAATCCATTTGATTGTGTACCTATTCATATTATCTGTAAGAAATATCAAAGAAAGAGACAATTATTTAAAGTTATTAGAGAAGGAAACTATCACTTCCCAGGTATCTATGGTTACTTTATGAAGAATTGTTATACAATGCCTTTATCACATAACCACAGAGTTCAAAAAGAAATGATAGATGGCACAGAGGAAATACTAAAAAGAGGTAAATTCCTTTTAGTATATGCTGAACAATATATGTGGTGGAATTATAGAAAGCCTAAACCACTAAAATCTGGGGCTTTCACGTTCGCATGTAAGGCCAATGTGCCTATCCTTCCAACATTTATAACTATGAGAGATACTAATAAGTTTGATAAAGATGGATATCCAGTTCAAGCTTATACTCTTCATATTGGTAAACCAATTTACCCTAAAGAAGAATTATCTTATAGAGAAAATATTGAATATTTAAGAACTCAAAATGAAAGAGTGTGGAAAAATATATATGAATCAGCATATAAGATTCCACTATCATACACATATCTAAAATGATCACATATTTAATTATTATCGGTATATCATCAATCTTAATCGCAGGAATCAATATTATATTTAATCCAAGTAATATTGCGTTCTATTGGTATATAGTTGCGACCATTGCTTACGTTATTGCAACTATTCTAATAGATGGACTATTCGCAGGATTAATTAGAAAGATGCCTGAAAGATGGTTTGATCATAATAAGAAACTCTTTGTCTTAACTAAAAGAGAAAAGAAGTTCTATGAAGCTATTGGAATTAAAAGATGGAAGAG
>ONMY01000226.1 GCA_900318975.1 uncultured Bacillota bacterium
GGCTTGAGGTCAAGGAAACGCTTCTTGCCTCTACGAGTCTTCTGCTTCTCAGCAACGCTAATCTTCCATTCCTTAATGGTCATCTTAACACCATCAACGATGATATAGTTGTTTTCACTAACTTTTGCCATAATACTCAAAATTACATTCTACATATATTGGTTGGCTCATCATTAGGCATACTTAGAGTGACACCCCATTCTTCCTTGATAATGTCTACTTCATCACCAACTGCTGGTCTGATTTGTTCTCCAAGCGCTTTAAAGAACTTACCACTTTCACCATCCATAATACAGACAGTATTATCTGTGTATTCATAAACGAATAACCCCAAAAACTCTCGTTTTGATAATGGGTCTTTAAAAGCAATGCAATCACCTCTTTTCATACTATTAATCCTCCAAATTTAATGAACTTTTCATATATTCTAGTGCAATCTCTTTCTTCTCCTTATCTGCAAGAAGTTGCCATAGCATAACTCTAAGAGCCTTGATATCAAGCTCAGAAATGTTATGTACCTCATAGTTGGTATCAACACAAAATGTTGAATTCCCATTCTTAAACAGTTCCTTGAATGTTCTTTTCTCAGTGTGTTTGAACAAACCAACCTTCAATTCAGTCTCAACACGTTTCTTCAGCTTAATCTTGCCATTTGCACGTGCGTCTACCTTTTCTTTGATTAGTTTCAAAGTTTCACCTTTATTAATCATAAAATTTCAATTTTTGTTATTTCTGCTGCAAATGTACGAAAAAAAATTGGACTGACAAAATATCAATCCAATTTTTAACTTTTATTAATAGTGATTCAAATAATCTAGTAGATAATTTATATCGCTATCATTAATTTTCTTTCCTATGTCATTGATGAACGATATTATCTTATCGAAATCAAAATCAACTTCTATTTCTTCCTTTGAGATTCTTTCATTGAATTTCTCCAATTCCTTCACATCTTGTACTTTTTTAAAGAAGTCAGATTGAATATTGAAATAGAAGCTAGTTAAATCTCCAATTACTTTAAGATAGTCACGCAGTTTAAGCATCTCATTAAAAGACAATTTAAACTTGTGTTTATCATCTATTTCTAGTAATATTCTTTCTGCTTGAGTAAATTTAATTATATTTGCCATCTTCAGTATATATTTATATCTTCGGATTTTAATTTTATTCTTCTGTTTATTATTTTAAGTTTGTTAATGGATTCTTCAAGTGTTGAACTTGTCGAAGCTGTTTGCACCTTAATAATCGGTTTGATGCCATGCTTTCCATTCCAATAGAACCATTTTGATTTACAGATATTCTTATCTAAGTAATATACTTTAATGTTTTTATTTTTCCAAGAAGCATAGTTAAATGACAATTGGTCTCTATGCGAGCCGTTTTTAAGCTCATTAAACCAATCCTCCATTAGTTTAATACAATCTTTATTATTGTGTTTCCTTATCAATATATTTGATTGTAGTAGTCCATAATTTTTTGGAAATTCTTCTTCTTTATATCTTTCAATTTGCGGTTCAACATTTTCCTTTTTATCCTTCCTCATTTTAACAATAGCAATAGCTTCAGAATAAATACAATTCCTAGAAGGATGTGTAGGAACATATATTGAATATTCTTCTTTGATAGTATCATTAAGTAATTCATTTAAATCACCTTTCAAAGTCACGCATCCATCAACCCAGATGGATAAATCATATTCACTTAATACTTTGTGGGTATTAATCTTAACATATCGTTGTTTTTTAACTTGCGATAATCCTTCTGTTTCCTTTGGTAATGGTCTTATCTCCCATGTATTACTTTTAAGATTCATGTTATCAGTAAAGCAAATATAATCAAAGCCATCTGATATATATTGTGGCTCTAGAAGTGAGTCATAATCTCCAGTTATGCAAGTATAAACAACTTTTTTATTCTTTTCCATCGACCAATATTTTTTGTTTTTATTAAGCCATGACTGAGGTGATTCCTTTGGTTCTTCTCCTTTTTTATTCCAAGAACCATGCCCATAATGTATAACATAGTCTGATATTTTTATATCTTCATGCTTAAATTTTGAAGTATTAAGATAAAAGGCAGCTCCAGTATCATATTTATCACCTTCTCCACTATCCCATAAACCATGCATGTGTTTTTTGTCAAAGTAATGTATACCATTTTTTAAGCACATCTTAGTGTTTATAAAACATAAGAATGGAAGTACTCTTTTAACTGTTGATTTTGGCTGAGTTATTACTTCTCCGCAATATATATATTCTTCATTGAATAGATTTGAAACATCCTTTTTAAATAATATATCAGAATCTAATAAAATAAAGTTTTCTCTTATTAATTCCATGCATTTTTCAACACTATAGCAATGTTTTGCACTACCCCATCCATTCACTTTTCCTGGCGATATATTTCTTTTAGGGTAATTACCAAGCCATTTGTTAAAATCTATTATTTGACCATTTGTGTTGTCTAAAATTTTAACGTTGCTAAA
>ONMY01000292.1 GCA_900318975.1 uncultured Bacillota bacterium
GCAGATCAGGTGGATATAAATCTCTTTCCTTTTTTCTTTGACTACATGTATTTTATGCTAAAAATCACGTTTTGTCAACACATTTTTTTATTTTCCCTTTTTTATTTAAACAATATTATTTTTTTATTAAATACCCTTATTACCATCTTTTAAAATAATAAACAGCTTCTTCCACCATTCATAGATCCAAAATCTTTTCTACTTTCTACGATCTTTACCATATTCTGTACACTCTTCTATAAAACAATCTATTATTTTTTTTGAATTTTTATCAAAATCATAACTTATTTCAGGATGCCATTGAATTCCCACATTAAATCGTTTTTCTGGTAATTCAATACCCTCAATATAACCATCTTCACTTTTAGCAATAACTCTATATTGATTATGAATACTAACATGATAATTATGAAAACTATTTACTTCTATTTCTTTTGATCCTAAAATATCAAATAATTTTGAGTCTTTCTCAATTTTAACAATGTGAGTTAATTCATCATCATTATCTTGAAAATGCTTTTTATCTTCATTAGCATAAACTTCAAAATTCTCATTATAACAACTCATTAATTGCATACCTAAGCAAATCCCCAAAGTAGGAATATCTTTTTTTATACATTGCTCTAACAAATATTGATCATACGGAGTAATCTTATTTCCTCCAGGAAAAACAATACCATCACATCGATTCAAATATTCATCAATAACCCTTTTTTCTTTATTAGTCAATGGCTTAAAATCTTTATATTTAGTATCTTTATAATCAACATCTTGAACAGGACAAATTGGCAAGATAAAAGCTCCTGCTTTTTGAAAAGTTCTACGTATCTTTTCACCTAGATATAATATACATCTTCCATCAGGCAAATGATTATATCTTAGTGGAATTCCTATTACTACCATAAATCACCTATTAAAAAACAAGTCTTTCTTCAATATAGTTTACTACTTCTTCAAGCGGTAAGGTGATTTGTTCCATAGAATCCCTATCTCTAATAGTAACAGTACCTTTTTCAATAGTATTATCATCAACAGTTAAACACCAAGGAGTTCCAACTGCATCACACCTACGATATCTTTTACCAATGCTTCCGGCTTCATCATAACTAGTCATAAAGCGTTTATTTAGCATTTCATAAATTTCCATTGCTTTTTCACTATGGTATTTTTTGGCTAAAGGAAGTACTGCCACCTTATAAGGAGCTAAATATGGAATAAAATGCATTACTTCTCTAGTTTCACCATTTTCTAAAGTTTCTTCTTCATATGAATTATCAAGTACAGCTAAAACAGCTCTATCACAACCAACTGTTGATTCTATTACATATGGTACATATTTTTCATTTGTCTCAGGATCTAAATACTCTTGTGAGACAGTCGAATACTCTTGATGTTGAGATAAATCATAATTAGTACGATTATGAGTTCCATTCAATTCTCCCCAACCAAAACAAAATTGATATTCTATATCACAAGCCTCTTTAGCATAATGTGCCAATTTCTCGTGATCATGATAACGTAGTTTTTCTTCAGAAATACCTAAATCTATAAAATATCTCTTAGCATAGTCTTTATAAAAAGCATATAATTCTGAATCTGTACCTTCTTTACAAAAAGTTTGATATTCCATTTGTTCAAACTCAATAGTTCTAAATGTAAAATTGCCTGGTGTTATTTCATTACGAAAAGCTTTACCTATTTGACCAATACTAAATGGTAATTTTTCACGCATAGTTCTTTGAACATTCAAAAAATTAACATATTCTCCTTGAGCATTTTCAGGTCTTAAATAAATTCGATTTTTTCCATCCTCAGTAACACCTCTATGCGTTTCAAACATTAAATTAAACTGACGAATATCAGTAAAATCACTTTTCCCACATTTTGGACATGGCACTTTATGTTCACGAATATATTTCATCATTTCTTCCTGACTCATACCATCAGCATGAGCATTTTCATCAAATTCATCAATCAAATTATCAACACGATGTCTTGTTTTACAGTTTTTACAATCAACTAATGGATCAGAAAAACTTCCAACATGACCACTTGCTTCCCATACTTTTGGATGCATCAAAATAGCCGCATCAACTTCGTAAGCATTTCTTCTTTCTTGAATAAATCTCTTTCTCCAAGCATCCTTAATATTATTTTTAAGTCTTGCTCCTAATGGACCATAATCCCATGTATTAGCAAGTCCTCCATATA
>ONMY01000224.1 GCA_900318975.1 uncultured Bacillota bacterium
GCAAATCTAGCAAAATTGGATTCTATTTCTTCCCTTTTTTAGTATCCCCTAAAAGAACGGCAAAAGGTGATGACGATGTATCTTTAGATACATAACTCTTTGTATATTCACGAGCATGTTCATCATTTTTCTCTAAAGAATCTACTATAATCTCACTATCGTTATTGAACTCATTTTGTTCTATCTCACCAAGTAGAGCAATGAATTCTTCTTCTTTAATGGGCTTTATTTTTTCTCCGTTTTTATTTCGTTGCCCTGTATAATATCTTTCATTCTTACATCCTGGGTATGTAATAAAATATCTAGCAAGTATTGGTAATTCAACCAACCTACAATTAAACTTTATCATTGCCTTTTGTAGATTTCTAACACAGTCAGGATCTCCATATCTGAGCTTATCATTTAAAATAACATTCTTGTTTGTGAGTATGTTTTTAATTGGTTCTTTACAGTCTTTTAACGACTCGTCCATTGCATCATAAAGGATATCCATTTGCTTATGAGTTCTTGGAGTTCCCTGCCTTCCATCTAAAAGTGATTTTTGGTATGTAATTCTTGTCCTATCCTCTTTATTTATTCCTGGAATTATTTCATATTTTTCCAATAATTCTTTAAGAGACAATCCTTCGTTTTCTAAGATTTTTTTAAGAATTAACATTGTTGCATAAGCATCTTCATCTGATCTATGCGCAGTGTATTCTATTTCATAGTTTGCAGCCACTTCCTCAAGCTTTTTTAGGTTCTTATTTTCGGAGATGATTTTATATATCAAGGCAACATCTATAAAACTAAACTTTATTCTTTTTAAAGAATAAAAATCACAATTTCCGTTAACATATTTTACATCATTATCTACCGCATATCCTATAACTAAATCTGCCTCATCAAATAATGCTTTTATTACTTCATAATGAGCAGGAAATTTACCTGCTTTCCTAAACTCACTTTCCTCATATGCTAAATGAATTCTTGGTTTCTTTCCATATAATAGAGCAAATGTTTTAGGTGCTGGATTAACTAGAATATCTTCCTTTTTTAAAACATTGAAATTCTCATCTGTTAAACAATATCCAAATGAACACAAGGAACCATCTTGATAGTTCCCTGAACAACTCTCTATATCATAGAATAAGTACTTCACTATTTATCTTCCTCTATGAGTCCTCTTAAAATCTTAACACCTTCAACTGTGTAATCTTCTGGTTTAATATAACCAATGTTGTCCATCATTCTTTTTGCTGCTTGCATGATATCTACGGAATTGTATATTTGATAGCAGTTTACAATCTCTTTTGCTGGGAAAAGTCTATAGACTTGTTTGCTTGAAAGATTGTATAAGAATGAGATTGTTCTATACATATAACCAACCCAATACATTACTTCTGAATCGTATTTTTGGCTTCCATATTCACTTTCACCATATTCTTGGTCTAATACTTCAAACACATAGTCTGGATTGTTTGATTGGAATAAATAGGATTTGTTATCTAAACTTCCAACAAAATTAGAAAGCATAAATCTTCTAATAAATACCAATGAACTATATGAAGCCTTCTCTACTGACATTTCAAAAAGTTCTGCTTGTATGATACATAATTCTGATTCACTATAATCTAATGTTCTCATTTTAGTAACTGGCCTATATTAAGACCTTTCCCCTTATATTCTATTCTTGCAAATTTAACTTGATTTAATCCAACATTGTTAAGTTCAAGCCCATCATTAATGTATTTACTCTTTTCTTCTTTACAAATGTAAAGATCACTTATTAATTCAAGTTTATTTAATGCTTTTTCATTTCTAAAAACGTATTGATATTTTAACCCACAAGCTTTTAAAGCATTTACACATTGTAAGTCAGTGCTTATCCCTGAAATAAATTCATTTATAATTAAAGCAGATCTATTGTCGCAAATAGGAGCAAAAATAACATCTGCATTCTCGACTTCAGAAACTATTTTTTTAACAAAAGAATGATTGGAATACTCACCAAGCCATCCACGATAATAAGCAACAGCAATCATCCATTTGACATCTATATCAAAATTGAGAACTTTAAGGTCTCTTTCATTAAATGAAAATGCATAAATGGATTCCATGTGTTTATTAGCAATATTAAGTACAGCCTGTCCAAAACTATCTGTTGTATAGAATCCAATACCAAAATCACTATTTGGATTATACCTATCTAATTTGATTGGCAACTCAAAATCTACATCTGAACCATGGAATATAAGTGTCTTGTTTTTATTAATGAGCTGTTCATTAAAAAGTTGAACATAAATATCATTAAAATATACTCCATTCTTAAATGCAAAATTGTACATTTTTTCAATACTTTCATTGTCTGCTCTCATCTTTCCATTTTCCCACTTATTTATGGATTCATAGGTCACATTAAGAGCCATTGCCAAATCTGTTTGTGTGATGTTTAATAAACGTCTAATAATCTTAATTTCGTTTGAAATGCTCATAGCTATCTCCTTTAAATATCAATATCATTATAAAATAAATCATAAATAAGTGCAATAGTTTTTTATACTATTTTTCAAATATATTTTTATGATTTTCTTTAAATTTTTTGTTTATAATTTTATAAACAAATATTCTCTAAATTACTACTTAAATATGTAACCAATTTTTAAAAACTTAAAAAATAAATTTTAAAATAGTATAAAAACCTATTGCACTTATTTATGATTTATTTTATAATAATATTGATATTTA
>ONMY01000223.1 GCA_900318975.1 uncultured Bacillota bacterium
AATCGATTCCTAAACGAGTTGCTGCAAAATGCAGATGACTGCTCCTATTCATCAGAAGTAATACCTACATTTTCTCTTCATGCTGAAAAAGGTGCACTTATAGTTTCTTATAATGAAAACGGATTTACAAAAGAAAATGTGAGGTCTATTACAGCGATAGGAGAATCTACAAAGAGAAATCTGATTACTGGTAAGCCAACGATCGGCGAGAAAGGGATTGGCTTTAAAACTGTATTTGGTGTTGCGAAATCTGTTGAGATTCACAGTAATGGATTTCATTTTGCGCTAAAAGATCAAACACCAACAATACCTGATAGCTGCGAAGAGATTGCAGTGGAATCGGGTACAACCATGAGATTTGAATTAAAGAAGTTTATCAATAATTTACTTACAAAAGAACACATTCTAAAACTCTGTATATGTCTAAGAAACCTTAAATCTTTAGAAATACAGGATTATCAAATTAGCATAGAAGACAGAGAAAGTCAGAGAGAAATACGTATTGGAAATGAGAGGTATGTGTTTGAAAAGGTTGAGTATTCATTTACTGTGGATGATTCTGATGCAACTTTTGAAAGAACAACATATCGAGGACCGATTTCGAATAAACAAAAAATAGTATTATACATCCCTAAAACACCGGGAAAGTTTAAAGAGTTCAATGTATATACAGGGCTGCCATTAGATATAAGGAGCAACGTACCACTGATTATTGATGCTCCTTTTGATTTGAATACATCAAGAGAAGGGATACTTGAAAATAAATGGAATGAAATCATACGAGAAAATGTTTATAAAGCAATTCTCTTTCTTATGACATTACATGCTGAAGATGGATTGGATATATTCAGATATGTTGGCTTTAGGTCTAATAAGAATGTTAAAACCTGGGAGAATTTTGACAACAAGTTTTTAAACCATTACAGCTTTAAGATACTCCTTAAAAATAGTCCACTAATAAAAGTGATAGGTGTAGAAAAACCAGTTAGGCCAGGAAATCTGTGCGAAATGATTCCTGAGTTTGCAATTAGTAAAATTAAGCTTGATGGGAACGGAAAAAGCTGCTTCAGAAGCCTGATTGTTGATACACAAGGTAAAAGCCAATATGGGCCATTGTTAGAAGATCTTGGGTGTCGGAAAGCAGATAGAAATGAAATATATAATTACTTAAAAAGTGTAATCAAGGATTCAATTGCTAATAAAGCATTTAGAGAGCAATTATATGCATATTTATCTGGAAACCAAGGTAATTTTGCTTTTCCGGAAATTGGAAGCCTTGTGTTGCAACTACCTGTAATTCCGGTTAAAACAGTTTCTGGCACGAAATATATCAGTTATAGCAACGAGATTTATACACATAATAGCCAAGTGTCACAAGATGGATATTATATCCTCGATGAAAATGTGATGCCTTACAAAATGTTTACTAGTATTTTTAACAGTTGGGGGAAAATCAGTGTATTAAATGATGAAACGCTATTATTGAGATATCAAAACAAACTTAAAGACTTGATTGAAGGTAATAGGACTAATCGTGAAAAGGCTATTTTACTGTTAAGTGAGTTTAATAATAATCGCGATATGTTTACTAGGTGTATTACAACACTTAAAGGCATGCTGAGTAAAATACCTATGGAAATGGAAGACGGCTCCATTAAAGTCGGCAACAAGTTTATTAATGCGGACAACTTGTATTTTGCAGGAAGCCTTCTTAAGTCCTTAATAGTCAATAGTAAGTATAGAGAACTTGCTGGAGAATTGGAGTGTCGAAACATCCGATCATTGCATTTTGATGATATTGATGTTGAGATAGAAGACATAACAGACGATGACATTGAAGATCTCCAGACAGAGCAGATTGATAATTGCTTTAGGAATTATGCTGACATTATAACGAATCTGGTAAGTGAGGGATTAATATCAGATGAGCAGATTATCAAGTATGAACTTGGTTTCGCGGATGTTGGTTATAAGAGTACAACAAACTATGAGGAGTTCCCGGAACAATTTGTTAAGAATATCAGTAAGCTGAAAGAACACATTTCTCACCAGTGGGTTAACAGCCCCAATCCTTATATTGAAAAGAAAATTACGAAATGGGAGCCGAAATACAACATTTATAAAAAGGAATACACAGCTGATATGTATA
>ONMY01000221.1 GCA_900318975.1 uncultured Bacillota bacterium
GCTGCAATATGTCAGGCAGAAGATTGACGAGCGTTTCCACCCCGACGGCTTTAATGTGGGCATCAACGTGGGCGAAGCCGCGGGGCAATCGGTCTTCCATTGCCACATGCACGTCATCCCGCGCTACAAGGGCGACGTGCCCAATCCCAAAGGCGGCGTCAGAGGGGTGATTCCGAGTAAACAAATTTATCCCTATGGTAAAGAGACCATCACCTCTTCTTCAAGAATTAAGTCATCCATTTTTGGAAAAAAGTAAAAAACTAATAAGATATAATATGAATGTTTTTTCTGAGAAATCTGCTAAAGTTTTAGCATGGAGTGGGCTACTTTTAATAGTTGTTAGTATTTTTGTGTTTATATGTTTTAGTGGATGGAGTTTTTCTTGGATAATAAATGAAGAAAAAATAGGTCAATATGGTGATTTTATTGGAGGTGTGGTGGGAAGCCTATTTGCCTTTGTAGGTATAATACTATATTATATTGCTTTAACTGAACAAAGGAAAGATATAGAAATTAATAGAAAAGCATTAGAAACGCAAATAGAAACCCTTAATCAACAAATTTGCGAATTCAAGACTCAAACTATAGAAATGCAGGAGACAAGGACAGTTTATGTAGAACAAACAAATCTGTATAGAGAACAAACAAACTATTATCAACAACAAGTAAAGGAACTAAAGGACCAGACGAAGATATCATCTTTGCAACATTTTAATTCGGAATTTTACAGCCTACTTGGCGTTTTTATTAATATTAGAAACGATTGTAAAGAATCATTTAACAATGTCATTCAGAACTTAAAGGAGATAGTAAACTCAAATAAGGATACAGTATATAATAAACATTCTATTCTTGTTGAGGAATATACAAAACTATATTATCTCAACTCGTGCTCTATATCTATATATTTTAAAACATTATATAGGCTGTTGAAAATGATAAAAGACTCAAACATAGAATCAGAACACAAACAACGATATGCCAAAACCTTACGATCCCAATTGACGGATAATGAATTGTTGGTTTTATATTATAATTATTGTTCCGATTTAGGTGAAAAAGTGAAGTTGCTAGTTTCTGAATATGTCTTGTTAAAACATTTGAACTTCATGGATAAAATAGAAATAGACGTGCAAATTTTTGAGAATTATAAAGTCCCTATTTTGTCTTATCTGAATAAAATGTCCATTTTACTAGATTCAAAAATAGAACAAGCACTTGATTTGGAAAATGAAAATGACATTGATATCAGTGAAGAGCTCCCATTCATAGGTCTACCATCAAAATACAATCTTCAAATAAATGACAATTGTTTAATTCTCGGGATAGAATTTCAAAATAGCATTTCTTTATTTAGTAAAGAAAATTTGAAAAATCTATTTATTATGTATCTTTACGATCACTTTATTCTTTCGAAACTAAAATGTACAAAAAAGGGAATATTTGAAAGCCAAATCATTGAGCATATAGAGACATTCGAATTACAATATAAATCAGAATTAACAAATATAATATAAATATGAGTACAATAAGCGAAAAAGAATTCATTGAAGTCTTTAAAAATGGATTAAAGATTATTCCCAGGACGTTGTCTGTGAGGACTCTTTTAAGTGAGCGTAACCTGAGACGCATAGACTACAAGCCATATTACCAACGCAATTATGTTTGGGATGTTGAAAAACAGTCTTTTTTTATTGAAAGTGTATTGTTGGGTACAGAAATACCTCCATTAATATTGTACAAAACAGGATTAAAGACAGAGGTGATTGATGGTCGTCAAAGATTTGAAACACTTAAGAGATTCAAGGAAAATGATTTTTCTTTGAGTTTAAAAGGATTAATGGACCTTCCTGCTTTAAGTAGAAAATCATTTAACACCTTAGACAACGAATTAAAGGAATTGTTCCTGAACTCATATATTCGTGTCTTTGAATTCGAGGTTATTACAGATGTGACTTGGGAAATTGAAGACAAAATTAAAAAGGAAATCTTTAGGCGTTATAATACAGGAATAACCCCGTTGTCATCTGTTGAAGTCGATAGTGCAAAATATGATAACGATGTTTTTTCAAAACGATTAGAAGAAAAACTTTCAGAAAACCATGAGTTATCAGTTGGATTACACAAGTGTTTTTTCCCAAATGATCGGGATGATGAGAATTTGAAGGGCAAATTAATTGATTTCTTGAGAAAAGCCCTTGTTATGCCCAAATTCCCAATAGCAAGGTATGCAACTGGTAAACAAAGAGGAGAAGTAATAGAATTGTTATATAAGTCGATGTTTAATACCATGGATGATGTACCAGATGTGGAAACATACCTACAGTTTTGTCAATCAATAATTATACTTCAAGAGAAAATGTCAAAAGACGATGTGATTTTCTCCAAGCAGAAGTTGATGTATGAAACAATTTTTTGGGCGTTGATGGTTTTAAAGCAAGAAAGTATTTCTTTTGATATTTTTAAGGTGTATGATGAATTGAAAAAACACTATATAAATCAACTCGATTTATATTCTGATGACAACTCGTTCTATTACAAAAATATAATTGACAGATATACTGACACTGCTCTTTTTTTTGAGAAGTATGCGGGGTTTAATTATTTAATGTATATTAAAAATCCAGGTTTTAAAGACGACCTTAAAACTATGAGGCAAGGTGATCTAGATGTTAAAACCGTTGTTCAACAATTGGATGGATTAAGAATAAATAAGCCTTCTCCAATATCCAAGCCCATAGAAGAGGTCTTGTCTGATGTCATTACGACGAAGTATCTACTAAGACCAACATATCAGCGTCAAGAGCGTATTACAGAACAAAAAGCATCTTCTATTATTGAAAGTATTCTTTTAGGCATCTCTCTTCCTCCCATCTTTGTATATAAAAAAACAAATGGAGTAAAAGAAGTGGTGGATGGCCAACAAAGATTGTTGTCAATTATTGCTTTTATTGGAAAGCAATATCGTAATGAAAACGATAAATTGGTATATTCAAAAAACAATAATTTTAAATTGAAAAAATTGAAAATATTGACAGAACTAAATGGATTGAACTTTTCAAGTCTTTCATCACAATATCAAGATAAAATACTTGATTTTGTTATTGACGAAATCATAATTGAACAAAGTATTAATACAAATTTTGATCCGACGGATTTATTTATTCGACTAAATCAAAAGCCATATCCAATTCAACAGAATTCTTTTGAAATGTGGAATTCTACCGTTGATAGGTCAATTATAGAAAAAATCAAAGAAGTTACGAACAAACATATTAATTGGTTTTACAGCAAAGACAATAAAGAGGCCGATAATAGAACTGATAGAATGGAAAATGAAGAGTTAATAACTTTATTGACATATATTGATTATGCAATGTCTAAAGACTCCTATGATAAAGTTTTAGGAACATTTAAAAGAATCGACCGCATAACATGTCGCATTAAGGACAAAAATACTATTACAGATTACTTGATTAGATTAGAAGACAACAGTTCCGAGAAAGAACTATTCTTAAGTTATATTGATAAAACACAGAAAAAAATAGAAGAATTTGGAACACTATTTGAGTCTTTGTCCAAAGATACATTGAATAACTTTTTTAACATAAAGAACTCTAAGACATTTAGAAGATCGTATCAAGATTTCTATATTGTGTGGATGATATTGCATAACAAAACTATTAATTCTAAGAATAGCGCAGAAATCAAACAAAGTATAAAAGAGGTACTTTGCCTCCTAAGGAATGTCAACAACCAAAATGTTGATGATGCGTATTTTGACAAATTTGAACAGAAACTGCAATCACTTATTACTGCATAAATACAATGTGAAGGAACGAATATAATTTCCTTCAAGGGATGAATACCATCAGTGATTAAATAAGAGAACAAAAATGGCATATAAAGACAACGTGTTAGTTAAGTGGAAGACGCTTAGACATAAACAAGTAGGGCATAGAATGGCTTTGTCACTTTTAAATCTTGAGAGTGTAAAATAAACGGTGCCACGCTACAATCTAAAAGTAGTATAACACGGTTTTTTACACTCCTGAGAAGATTCACTTCATTGGCTTTTCTTTTGGCTTGCTGTTCTCAAAATGTTCGTGTGCATAGCTGTACCCTTTAGACTGAACCATGTCATCATAGCTGGTGATGGTAACGAAGAAGTCGGGATGAAGCTCTCGGACAATCTCACGGGTCATCTGATGCTGGGCTGCAATGGTGCGTAAATCTTTGTTATATGCTTTCAGACGATTCACATTGACAACCTCATAGATGGTGAAGATGGTGAACATAAGCGTCAAAATGATGCTTATCCAGGCA
>ONMY01000220.1 GCA_900318975.1 uncultured Bacillota bacterium
TTATATTTAGAGATATAGATGCACTTAAGTTTATATTAGATAATCCAAAATATTTCAATAAATAATATAAATTAATAAATAGGAGGTTACTGTATTTGAAAAAAGATACAATTAAGAACATTACTTTATCTTCACTAACAATTATTTTATCTTTCATTACTTTGATTTTTTCATTAAACACAATGTTTCTTCCCTTTAACCCATTTATTCTATTATTTATTCCAATATCTCTAATTTTATTATTAGTATTTAGTGGAAACAAAAAAATATCAAAGATTATATCATTAATACTAATAATAATTCCATCTTTAGTAATTGTAATATTATCCACTATTAATATTATTAGTGGTATTAAAAATGGTTCAATTGTTGATTATAGATTAAAAATATATATGAGTTTAATAGTTATCTATTATCTTATACCAATACTCTTAACTACGGCATTATTAATTGAGACTAAACCATCTTTAATGAATATTAGTAGAATAGTTCTAATTATAATTTCTATTCTTATATATTCATTCATTTTCATGTATCTATTAAGCATAGGAACATATATATTTAAAACAATACTTTATACAATTATTCCATTATCTTTATTTATAATGTATCCTATTACACTTAATTCAATAAAAGAGACAAGCGAACAATAAAAAATGAGAATTTGATTTCTCATTTTTTAATTGTTATAAGATATAATATTATTAGAATAAAAAATATTGAGTAAACTAATGAAGAATTATTATATGGGAATAGCTAGCTAATATGGTACAGTTAGATGGAAAAACAGTTGATCAGATAATTGAATATTTTAAAAAAGATACAACAGGCATAAGAGGGCTTGCGTTTGTGCCTGTATTTGATGATAGTCCTTTGAAAATAAAAGAAATATTACTAAGATTTAAAAATGCTGGATTTACTATGCCAAACAGAATTCCTGGTACATATTTTGAATGCATATTTATTGATTTAAATAAGAAAACGATGGAAGTAGGTATCTTTGAAAAGTATGGTATTAGGATATATTCAGTTGCATCTTGTAGTGTACTTGAGGGTGTCCTTGATTATTTCTATCCTATAAATAAAGAAGACGCATAAGAAATGCGTCTTCTTTATTTATCACCTTTAAGAGTATAAATATCAATATTTTTATATTTATTATTTAACTCTTTTAATAGAGTTTTTAATCTTGATTCGTAATTATCTTTAATTGCACCAAGTTCAAATGAATATGTTTTTCTTACTGATTTTAGAATTCTCTTAAGAGACATAATTGTCTCTTTTTCATTTGATTTTAAATCATTTAATACATTTTTGTATTCATCTTTAAGTTTTAATGAATTCTTCATTATTAAATTTGACTCTTCGATAGTTCCATCATCAATTTTCCTTGTGCTATCATTTCTATCACTAAGGAGTTTTTCTATATTAATAAAGAAATCATCAGTAGATTTATTTAGGTTATTCTCATAATCATTTTTAATTTTTTCGATAATATTATCACTATTAGATGATAATATTTCTTCATAATAAGGACTAATTTTTTGGGTTTTTTCTATTTTTTCAAGTTCAGCTATATAATAGTTATATAGTTCCTTATTGGTATCTATTTGTTCCTTATCGATTTCATTGAATTCTTTATAATAATAATCAAGATTAAACTGCTTATTATATTCATCTAAGAGTTTAATATATTCACTTGATTCTTTGTTTAATTTATCCTCAATCTTTTTCTTTTCAGATAGATATAAATTCTTATAATTATTTAATACTAAATCATAATCAATTTTTTGAACATCTAATGATGAAATAAGTCTATCAAAGCTTTCATGTGATTTTTGAATTGACTTTAATGATTCTTTTAATGATTCATTTCGAATTATTTGTGCATCATTAATAAACTCAACAGTTACTTTATCTAGTGTTTCATTTTCGGATAAGTTTTCAAATACAACTGGATCATTTTGAAGCATCTCTTGAAGCTTTTTCATGATTAAATCATATTTATTATTGATTTTTAGTATCTTATCATTATAAATTCTTTTATCTTCGTTTGGATTAAGAGATTTTATTTCTGATTGTATAGATTTAATCTCAGTTTCTCTTAAATAAGTTATTTCCTTGATATCATCCATATAAATCGATACTATCCTTGATATCTCCATATCTGAATGATTTTTAAAAGAAGATCTAATATCATCTAAGATACTAATTCTAAGATTATATTCAGACTTAGATGCTTCAAGGAGACTATCTGATATAAGAAGTCTATGTTCTAAAAGAGAATAAGCATATTTATAATTTGAAAGATTTAAAAGTTCATTTCTTACCTTCGATCTTTCCATGAGCTCTTTTTGAGTATTATATAATGTATCAAATGTTTTAAGCATAGAACTATATTTAGATACTAAGGTATCGAGTTTCATCTTTACATCTAGTGTATCCATATTATAGTTTTCTTTATATAATTCATATGCGAGTTTGGTGATGAATTTCTTTGTAAAATATATTCGATTATATCTTAGATAATTCATCTTGTAGTTCATTAAGGCAACTAATAGTCTATCGTCTTTAATCATATTTGATATAATGTAGTCATTATATCTTTCATTATATTTAATTGTTTCATATTCTATAGTGATATCTCTTTTTAATTCAAGAAGAACATCTTTAATCTCTTTATTAAGAGAAGATGTGATTAAGTTTTTATTAAAATTGAATAATACTTTTATCTTTTCTAAAGATGAAATCACCTTGATTTCATTTAGAGAATATTCAAAATATTTATCAATCTTATCACGAATAGAATTATAATATGAATCTGAAATAGATAGTTCTACATTTTCAATTGTAAGAGCGTTTTCTAAGAATGCAGCATCCTTATCTTTGATTGTAAGGAAATATTCAAGATATCTAGATGCATTTAATCGTTCACTGATTTCTATATATTCTTTTTCGAGTTCCTTTTCCTTTTCAAGGTATTCAGTATATACCTCATCAAACATATTCTTATAGATTTCTGTGACAGTATTTTCAAATTCATCAATATTGATAGATGATGATATTCTCATGATTAGTGATGATATTCTATCTCTTTTTTCTTTTGGTGTATTAATAATTAGTGTTTCTATTAATTCCTTTTTAGAAAGTTCAAAATTAAAAGAAGAAGAATATGTCTTTAAAAGATTTGATTCGATATGAAGAATTAAATTATCTGCTTTAGCTTTAAGTTCATTAAATAGAGTCTCTTTTTTAAGGACATAGTCATTTAATAAGACTTCTATGGATCTTGTAAGAGCGTTATCAATAGCCTCTTTTATGTCATTATTATCATCTGATAAGAAATCTTCAAAATGTGGAAGAAGAGATGTGATGCTATCACGTTTTTCTTGATATTTTAATGAAATATCTTGGATTTCTTTATGATGAGAATCAAAAAGATCTAAATAGATTTTAGATAAATCTTTAATACGTCTTTCAATATCAAAGAAATATTCAGAATAAATAGACTGGTATTTAATTAATATCTCATGATATTTAAATATCGAATTATAGATAATATTTGTGATATTTGTATAAAATGTAGATGATATATTTTCTCTTGATTCTATTAAACTATAGATAGATCTTATTAATTCTGATTTTTCATTGTTGTAAAGATCAAAATTTAATAATAAATCATCATTACTATCTATACTAAAGTTTAAGAATTCATTTTTAATTGAAAGAAGGGTATTAAAGTATTTATGTTTGATATTTGCCTTTTCAAATACTTTATTCCAATCCTCATTTTCAATTTTTTCATTATTAGATCGTATGGTGTCTTTGAGATCAGTTAAAGAATCCTTCACGAGAGTGTAGGATTTTTTAGTATCCTCTTTAATTGTCTCTTCTAGTGTAGTTACATCCTTTGAAAGCTTTAAAACATTTTCTTTTTCAAGGTCGCTCCTTTTTAAAAGAAGCTCAAGTACACTATCAATATTTTTATCTATATCAGCCATATGTCCTTAAAATCTATTAAAAGTTGTTTAAATTCTTATCTAATTCCTTTGTGAATTCATCTAATGACTTTATTGCGCTTTCTGTGAGGTCTTTTGTGGTTTCACTTGTTTTAGTTATTATATTATCAGTTAGAGATTCGCTAGTATCAATGAATTTATGAATAGGTTTTTCAATGTTTTCAAATGAATTATAAGAATCATCTTTAATCTTATTAAATAATTTTGTGAATTCAAGTGTTTTATCTAGAACTCTTTCTTCAGATTCATTAATGATATTAGATCTATATTCAACGTATGATTCTTTAAATAGAGATGCATTTCTAATTAAATCACTAACATATTTTTCTCTATATGAAAGTTTTTCATATTTTAGACGCTCAAGTTCTTTTTCATTATTATCTTTGATGTTTTCAATTTTTTGATAATATTCTATAGCTTTCTTTGATAATTCTTTTCTATAATTCTTATTATCTTCAATTATATTCTTTGAACTATTCTCAAAATCTTTATTCTTTTCTAAGATATCATCAGATAATATTTCAACCATTGAATTTGCTTTCTCTTTTTGTTCAGTGGATGTTTTCTTTATTGATTCAATATCTTCATTTAGATTTTCTTTAATATTTTCATATGCTTCAAGAATCTTTCTTGAAATTGAGTCATTCATATCCTCATTATATCTTATGGCAGCATCTTTCATTCCGGTGAGTTCATCAAATCTTTCTTGATATTCTCTTTTTATTGTATCCATTGTTTCAAGATATTGTTTTTTGAATGCTGCAATATCAATTTCATATCCTTCACGGATTTTATCTTGATCTTTTTCAACATCATAAATCTTTTCAAGTGTTGGAGTTTGAAGGATAGTATTATTTATCGCAATCTCTGCGATTTTTTCTTTATATTTTGAATCAATACTTTTTAGTATTTCATCTAATTCTTTATCTGTATATGGTCTTACTTCATTTAATAGTTTGTTAATACTATTAATTGATTCAGATATTTCTTTGTCGATGATAGAAAGGCTATTTTTCTTATATTTTTCCAATTTATCAAAAGATGATTCAATTAATAAATTATTTAATTTATCGATAGAATCTAAGACGGATTTTTTATTATATTCGTATTTCTTAATATTCTTGTAGGCTAATGAATTAATCTTTGAATTTACTTCATTTTCAAAATCCCTAAAAGTATTTAGAATATTCTTAATAAATACATCAATATTATTGATATATGAATCAAGTGATTCAAATGCACTATCTACTAGAGCGTGAAGCTTATTTTGATATTCTTCATATAATGATTCTAAATCTTTATTTAAATCATTAAATAATTGAATCTCTTTTTCGTTTGTTTCAATTATTTCCTTTTTATTCTTTAAAGTTTCCTTTTTAAGCGCTTTTAGTTCATCTCCAGCTTTTCTCTTGTTCTCAATTAGTGCTGGATAATAAGCTTCCTTTAATTTCTTGGTTGTTTCAACTAATTTTCTCTTTCTTTCTTCGAAATTGTTTCTTTCGATCTCAAGAACGTTATTTAAATAGCGAATACGTGAATTTGTTTCGCTTTCAAGTGCTTCAAGACCTTTAGTAGATGATGAATGAGATGAATCATATTCTTTTTTCTTTCCTGAGAATTCAAGAAGAGTGAGTTCAATGATCCTTTCAAGCATAATCTGTGATTCTATATCTTTTATTTTTGGATCATCTGTGTTTACTTTATCGATTACTTTTGTAATATTTTCAAGTCTTGAATAAGCAATCATATATTCAAGACGAAGTAAATCGATTTCTTTTCTAAAATCTAAGAGATATATTTGATTATCTAGTTCATGTTTTAATATACTCTTATCGATTTCATAGTCGTGATTTATTAAATCGAGTTCAGCTTTCTTATCTAAGATTGTATGAGTTTGAGGCCAAGTGTCCTCAATCTCTTTAATAGAAGAATCATATTCGATTATTGAGATTTCTGTTTTATCGTTAATTGTTTGGAGTTCTCGTTTTAAATCTAATAATTTAATCTTTAATAATTCTTCACTTGTAAGAATCTCAAAGGCAAGTGAATCGAGTTCTTTATTGTCATCAACAAGTTTTATTAAATAATCACGGTAGATTCTATATGTTTCAGAGCGTTTCTTTATCTCTAGCGTATTAAATCTTTTCTTGATATAGCCAATGATATCTTTAGAATCCCTTGATTCTATAGAAAAATATGAAATAGAGTTAATTTCATCTTTGATTAGGATTTTTATTGATTCTAAAATGCTTACTAGATTTCCTATATTATTTGTGATTTCATCATTATATGACTTATATAATTCTTGATTTAGATTATTTAGAGCATTTTTGAATTTTATGATATTTTCTTTTTCCCTTTCGATTAAATCGATATCAAAAGAAGAAGTAATGATTAATCTTTCTTTTTTCTTATTTATTCCAGAAATTACTTCCTTCCTCGCAAAATCATTTAAATCTTTCTTTTCAGGATGATCTAAAGTGGATGAATCATAATATTTATTGATATTTTCGATATCAAAATCAATCGATTCTAATCGATCTTTGATATCTCTCTTAATCTCTTTATAATCATTAGATAAAGTGTCAATACGTGTGTCTAATTCCTCTAAAATTGATGTGAAAGTATGTTCAATTCTTTTGTATTTACTAAGTACACTAGATGTGCTTTTTATTTTTTCGATTTCAGTATCTATAAATTCAAGATAAATAGTTAAATTATTAGTATTTAAATCTTCAGTATCTTTAGCGTTTAATGATAAAAAATCTTGGTTGAATTCACTGAATTCTTCTAAAAATTTGATTGATTTATCTAATTCATTTATGTGTTTTTCTGCGTTAACGTAGAATTCATTATTTGAAAGAAGCTTTTCTTTTGCGGATAGAATTATACCGATATGTTTCTCATATTCTTCATCGATTAGTCTATTCACTTCACGGATTCTGTGTTGTGCATCCTTTTTCTTTTCATAAAAGCTTATTAGTTCATCTCTTTTAATTTCATTGATAATGAATTTTTCTTGGTCGATGATATCGAGGATCTTTCCCTTATTTCCAATGTATTCATTCTCAATTTTCATAAGATTAATGCCATAGTTTTCATTAATCTCTTTGAATTCATCGAAATATTTATAGAGGATGTCTTCTTTAACCTTATCGTATAGAGATAGATTCTCTTCATAATCCTTATAGAGTTCAGAAATTGATTTATCCTTTAACTCTCTATACAAAATAGCCTCTTTTTCAAGGCTTTCCTTAAGATTATTGAAATATTTTTGAATTTTCTCTTCATCGTAATTCAGAGATTCGAGAAAAGTTTTATAATTTAGACCTAAAAAATCCGCCATAAAATATTCCTCAAAGATATTATATCATAGTAAAAAATTATCACAATGACAAATGGCAAAAATTTCTTTAAAACAAACTAAAGTTTGTATGATATAATTTATTCGGAATATTAGAAAATAAAATTAGGAGGAAATATGGCTGCATTGCAAAAAAAGGCAAAAGCTCAAATTGTTGAAATTTGTAGAAAGTATAAAGACGAGCCAACACCACTAATGATAATTCTATCTGAAATTCAAAACGAATATGGTTATATTCCACTAGAAGTTCAGGAAGTAGTATCAGAAGAAACAGGCATTCCAGTTGCCGAAATCTATGGTGTTGTAACATTCTATAGTTTCTTCTCGCTTAAGCCAAAAGGAAAATACGTCATTGGCGTATGCTTAGGAACAGCTTGCTACGTCAAGGGTTCTCAAGGTGTTATCGACAAATTCTGTGAGATTTTAAACATCAAACCTGGTGAAACTACAGAAGATGGATTATTCACTATCAGTGCTCTAAGATGTATCGGTGCATGTTCACTAGCACCAGCTTGTTCAATTAATGGTAAAGTTTACCCTAAACTTTCTGTTGATAAGGTACAAGGAATTATTGATGAATATCGAAAGAAGGAGGGACAAGCATAATGACTAAAATCAAAACTGTAGAAGCTTTAGAAAAAGCGATTAAAGAGAATACTCTAAAGCTCGCTTCAAAGTATGATGGAAAAGATGGTATCCGTACAATCGCTATGTGTACTGATACAGGTTGTGAAGCAACTCACGCTCTTGATGTTTATCAAGAATTCGAAAAAGAAATCAAAGAAAAGAATCTTGATGGCAAAGTAAGACTTGCTCATGTTGGATGTTTTGGTCTTTGTTCACAAGGTCCATTCGTTAAGATTTACCCTGAAGAAACACTCTATAGACTTGTAAAAGTTGAAGATGTTAAGAAGATTATTGACTCTGATATTATCGGTGGTAAGATCGTTGATGAATTACTTTATGAAGATTTAAACACTCATGAAAAGATTAGAAAACTAGAA
>ONMY01000216.1 GCA_900318975.1 uncultured Bacillota bacterium
CCGGTAGGTTTTAAAACCTTTAAAGGTTCAACCTCTCCCGTTAGAACTCTAAATTCATCTTCAAAAACACTTAAGTCATTAATTTGTTGCACTTTGTATCGCCTTTAACTCCCTTTTGTTGTAATACATCATAGAGTCTGCTCTTTCAAGAACGCTTGAAACACTAAAATCTGTTTCTGGATTATATGTTGCCATACCACATGAGAATACATTTTTACCAGCAAGAGCTTGTTTTTTGTTTAATAAACGAAGATTTTTAAATATAGTATCCTTCTTATCAAAATCTTCTCCTGATAGGAATACTACAAACTCGTCACCGCCAATTCTAAATACAGGGCTATGTTTAAACGATGAACAGATGGTATTAGAAACATATTTAATTAAGGCATCACCAGCAGCGTGGCCAAGAGAGTCGTTAGTAACTTTAAGATCGTTAACATCACAGAAAACGATACTGAAATCTCTAATTTCTCCATTTGCAATCATAGCATTATATTGTTTTTCTGCTTGCTTATAAGCGTTTGAGTTACCAACATTAGTAAGAGGGTCTTTGTTAGCCATTTGAAGAGCGCTATTAAGAGCGTTTGTTTGTTCAAGCTCTCTTTTTACCGCAGAATCAACATTACTAATACCAATTACTAAATAATCAACGCCATTAGATGGAGATAAAATTGCTTTTGCTCTAAAGTAATTATATGCAGAATCTTCTAGCATTCTATAAGTAATAGTTAAAACGGAAGAAGATCTAAGACCATTTAATAAATGGGATTTTTCAAAGAAAGAGAGAACTTCGTTTCTATCTTCCTTATGTACCGATTTAATAATACTGCTTTCAAAATCTCTAAAGAAATCAATACCATCGTAAGTAAACTTCATTTCTTTATTATCTTTTGATTGATATTCTACATATTCATCAGTGCCAAGATTTATATAATAAACATAATTAAAGTCGATTGATAACGCCATTGAAATATTTGAGTATTCTAAAATATTATCTTGTGTTTGTCTGGTTGTTGTGCCGTTTCCAGGAACAAAAGACATTATGTTTCCTATATCTGTATCTAGCACTTCACAAATCTTTAAAAGAAGAGTTAGTGCAACTGGTTGATTTTGTTTTAGTTTTGTTAATGTGTTTGGAGCGAAATCAGCTCTTTTTCTAAGTTCTGCCGATGTCATTCCGTTATCAATTAATACTTTCCACAATTTGTTATAAGATATTTGCATAATAAACACCCCTTAAACCACGAGCATTATATCACTAATATATAAATAAAGCAATAATAATTCGCAACAAATTGCGAAAAAATATCAATATGTTACAAAAACTGTCATAGTAAATCAAAAATAGAAATCATTTTATAAAAAACGTATTAAAATATAATAAAAAGGAAGTAAATATATGGAAGAAGAAAGAAAAGAACAAGAAGAAGTTAAAGAAGAAGAACAACAAGAACAAAAAAGCAAAAACAAAAACGAAGAATGGTTTGAAAAAGTAAACAACACAGAAGACGTAACAGAAAAGATGGATTCAAAAGATGTTGAAGAAAACAAAGCAATGGGCGTTCTCGCATACATTGGAATCCTAGTTTTAATACCACTTTTAGCTGCTCCTAAATCTAAATTTGCAAGATATCACAGCAATCAAGGTTTAATACTATTAATAATAGAAGTTTTATGTAGCGCTATCTTTACACCACTCGGTTTTATTCCTTATGTTGGTATAGTGTTCAGCATTATTGGTGGGCTTGTTGGTCTTGTTTGCCTCGTGCTTTTAATTCTTGGTATTGTTAATGCTGCACAAGGAAAAGCAAAAGCCCTACCTCTTATCGGTAAATTTAATATCCTAAAATGGGACGTTGAAGATACAGAAAGCGAAACAAAAGAAGAATCTAATTCTTCTGAAGACAAAAAAGAAGAAGAATAAAAAAATGAAGCGTGTGAACGCTTCTTTTTTATAGTTATTCTGCGGAAACGGTGGGATTCGAACCCACGAACCATTGCTGATTACTCGATTTCGAGTCGAGCCCGTTATGACCACTTCGATACGTTTCCACAACAATATTATAATAGCACAAAAATAAGAGCGTTCAACA
>ONMY01000215.1 GCA_900318975.1 uncultured Bacillota bacterium
ACTCTTTCAAGACCGAAAGATGCGATAGTTGGAAGAGGAAGTATTTCATCTTTTATTGAACCGATTAAAGCTATTAGTTTAGCTTGGTTTTCTGATTCAAATTTTGGCCAGAGTGTTCCTGGGTTATCTAATAGAAGAAGTTTATCATTTGCACGAAGGTATTGCATGTTTTTAGTTACACCTGGTCTATCTCCGGTTTCAAGGGCTTTTCTTTTTGCAAGATTATTTAATAGTGTTGATTTTCCAACGTTAGGAATACCCATAACCATTGCACGTACAGGGAATATGTTTTTGCCTTGTTCCTTAGCTTTTGTGATTTTATCTTTTAATACTATTTCAATCGCATTACTAATGGCATTAATATTTTTTGTGCCATTAAGTGAATCAAGTGCGATTGTATAGTTTTCTTTATTTAATAATTTTAAGTATTTTTCTGTTTCTTTTGGATCAGCTAAATCGCATTTATTTAATACTAAAAGAAGAGGTTTATTTCCAATAACCTCTCTTATTGATTTATTTAGTGATGCAAGTGGAGCTCTTGAATCTAATACTTCTACCACAACATCTACTAAACTAATCTTTTCTTTAATTATTCGGTAGGTCTTGGCCATATGGCCAGGAAACCAGTGAATAGCTTTTTCCATATTAATTTAAATAATGATCGTGTGTTACTTTCTTATCTAGCTTTGCTTTAAACCTTGATAGCGAGAATATTACTTTTCCGCATATTTCATCTTTAGTAAATACCCCATATACTCTTGAATCGCTTGATACATTTCTATTATCACCAAGGACATAATATTCTCCTTTTTCAAGTGTTCTTTCTGGAATAGGTTCAACTCTAGCATTGTAGTAGCTTGAGTTTTCTTCGAGTTCTCCATTTATCATTACTCTTCCATAGATGGATACGGAGATTTTATCTCCAGGGACGGCCACAACTCTTTTTACGATTAGTTCCCCATCATCTTTACAAATTACTACAATGTCATCTTTTTTGATGTTGCCTGTGTGAACTGTAAGAAGAAGTTCTTTATCGTTAAGAGTATCTAACATAGATGTTCCTGATACTCTAACAGGAGATAGAATAAATGCATCAATGATTAAGAATATAAGGATGAAGATAGGAATTACATTTACAATATCCATGTATTCACTAGCTTTAGTTCTTTCTCTTGAACCAAATGGATATTTTCTAATAACTATTAATCCTTTGATTAGTGCAAAGAAGAAGCAGAATACTAGTGATAAAAATAGAATCAGAACAATAATACCTACTATGCTTGATAAAGAGAAGATATCTCTATTAAAAAACCCAAGTTTATTTGTGCCATCAATTATTGCAAAGATAACACAAAGAAGCATTGCGATAATGCCTATCATTAAATTAACTTTTAGTGGTTTAACTGGTTTGTTTTTCTTTTTATTATTGTCTTCCATGTTTAATCCTATCAAGGACAATTTCAACTTCTTCTTTGGTTAGAAGAATCTCTCTTGCCTTTGTTCCTTCGTTTTTACCAACGATATTATAATATTCTAACGTTGAAATAATTTCACTACATCTATTAAATCCAATCCCAAATCTCTTTGATATTTGGTTGTTTGAACATTTTTGTTCTCCAACTACAAATCTTGCAATATCATAGAAGAGATCATCAGTTACTGAACCTGGTTTATTTTCTCCTCGTTTTTCGATTTCATCAGGTTTAAAGAAGAAGTCCTGAGGGCACTGACGTGATACATATTGTGTGATTCTTTGAATTTCTGAATCATCAATATATGCTGCTTGATAACGGCTACTTAAACTATTGAATTGGAAAATCATATCACCATTACCGAGTAAGCTTTCAGCACCGCCTTCATCAAGGATAACGAATGAGTCTGTTTGAGAAGTAACTTTAAATGCAAATCTACCAGGAGCATTTGATTTAACTGTTGTTGGGAAGATCTTAGATACAGGCTTTTGAGTTGATAAGAAGATATAGATACCTGCAGCACGGCATAATTGGATGAGCTTAGTTAGAAGTGTTACAGCTTCATTTCCACCACCCATTAAGAAATCACCACATTCATCAATTACTGCAATGATGAATGGCATATTTCTTAAGTGTTTATTTTCTTTGCAGAGTTTCTTATAGAAGAAAATATTAGAGCATCCAACAGTTCTAAATACTGAGAAACGTCTATCCATTTCTTGATTCAACCATTTTAGTGATGCAATTCCGCCCTTAACATCTGATACTATAGGAGAGAGAAGATGTGGGATTTTTGAATATGCTTGAAGATCGACTTGCTTAGGGTCTATAAAGAAGAATCTAAGTTCATCTGGTGAGTTCTTAAAAAGAAGTGATGTAATAATGGCATTTAAGAACACACTCTTACCTGAACCAGATGCGCCGGCAACTAGTGCATGTGGGAGTTTGTTTATAGATATAAATTTTGCATTACCTTCAACATCTAAGCCTACAGGAACTTTTAATGGATCATCAGCACTATCGATAAATTCTTGTCTATCGAGGAGTTCTTTAATGAGTACAGTACGTCTCTTCTTATTTGGAACTTCAATACCGACATATGCTTTTCCTGGAATTGGGTTTTCAATACGAATCGATGTAGATTCAAGCGCTCTTTGAAGATCTGTTTGAATTGAATTGATTCTTGAACCAGACACACCAGGTCCAAGCATAATTGCATATCTTGTAAATGTTGGACCAAGTGTATATTCAACAACTTGACCATCAATTCTAAATCCTTTTAAAGACGCATTAATCTTTTCAATATTACCATTTATCCAGTCTGAATCAATAGCTTCATCCTTTTTTGGCTGTTCGAGGATTGAAAGAGGAGGAAGTTTGTAACTTGCATAACTAGGTGATTTATGGCCAGAATTAATTATTGCAAGTTCTGCGAATGTATAACCACTATCACCCGCCATAGCGTTTTCATCAAATTCAGGTTCTTCTTGAACAGGTTCTTCTTGAACTTGTTCATCATTTGATGGTGCACCTATAGTTTCTTCATCATCAAATGAAGATGTTTCATCTTGTGGTTTTGCTTCACGTGGTTTTTTTGTGCCTTCTCTTTCGTATTCTGTATTAAAGAAACTATTTGAAAGAGTTGGATCTGGTTCATCTGTGTTTTCTTCATCATATGTAAAGAGTTTTGGCTCATCTTGAATATCTTCAAAAGAAGAAGATGGTGCCTCTTCACTATCGCTACTTGGAGTTGGTGTTATAGGTTCCTCTATAGAAACACTATTTTTATTATCAACAACTTGATCATTTTCAGTAAATAAATCTTCGACTTGATTATCAGGATTATTTAAAGAAACGTCTTCTTTTTGAACGTTTATATCAGTATCTTTAGGTTCTTCTTGAACAGGAGTTTCTTGAACAGGTTTCTTAGATGGAACTTTTGCAAATTCTTTGTATTCATCATCCCTATTTAATGGGGTTGCCCTAAAGGCATCATAAACAGAGACATCCCTATTTGATTGTCTATAATATAATTTGTCTTCATTATTAGTGCCATGCATAGGTGATACGAATTGATTTTTCTTTTCATCCAAATCCTCACTTAATGAAATATGTGGGATTATGAAAGGAGTATCATCCTCTGTTCTTTTCTTAACAACAAAATTTTTCTTTTTCTTTTTTCCAAAAAATAGCATGTTTATACCTCATCATTGAAGATTTCTTCAATGTCTTCATTAATTGTTTTTTGTGTCTCTTCACTAGATGAAGAAGAAGATTCTTTAAATAAGTCTTTTGAATATACTTTGTTGAACTCTCTTCCAGCAATTGTGAGTTCAGCCTTACATAGTTCTTTAATTGCTTTATTTACAGTTCCTTTTACAATGACTTTTCTAAACCAGTAAACAGGATTTAATGTATTTAGAATAGCCCTTGATGCACCAAACGCTTCACTACTCTTGCTTGCGGCCTCCATTGCTTTACTCTTGGATGCCTTTCTTCCATGTTCTATATCAGATACTATCGATGAGATCTTTTTATTCTTAAAATGCTTTATAACTGGTTTTTCGAAAACTAAGTTGATTTGATCGACAATATATCTAACTAGTTCTATCGCTTCATTCACTGTGAGTTCATATTCCGGATATTTTGAATCAGGATAATAATATGAAGATATTTCATGAAGCAGTTCCATAGTAAGTGACATTACAGTTTTAAAATAATCAGCATCATTTTCTTCAACTTCAAATATGAAATCTTTTTGTTTATTTTTGATTAGCTCTCTCACCTTTTCTTTTGATAATTCTTCCATTGAAGGTGCGTAAACCTTTTTAACTTCCTTTTTTCCTCTAGAAATAATAATTAAAACGAAAGAAAAGAGGATTGCCATACCCGCAACCATTCCAAGAATAAAAGCTAATATATTTGAAAGATTAAAAATATCACTTGCAAAAATAATCATTTTGTTCCTCGATTCTTTTCCATTATTCTAGCATATAATGGAAAAATACACAACGCAAGTTACACGATATATTTGAAAGTTGTGTTATAATAAATCGGTAGGGAAAAATATATGGAAAATTATTTAATCTCTGTTGATTTAGATGGAACAATAATCCCAAAACTATATGATGTTAGCCCTTATACCATTAAAGTATTTAATGAGGTTAGAAAACTTGGGAACAAAATAATAATCACTACTGGGAGACCTTTTAGAAGTAGTTTTTTTGTCTATTATAAAATGCATCTTGAAACACCACTAATTAACTATAATGGACAATTAATCACTAATCCAAGAGATAAGAACTATGAACCAACATCGACAAAGATGAAAAGAGAAGACATCTTAAAGGTTTATAATCATGAGAGAGATAATTTTACTTTGTTTTTCGTTGAAGAATACGATAAGATTTTCACAAACATGAACGATGAATCATTCTACGAACTTATGCATCACAACCTCCTCTCAACAATCTATGAAGGAGATTTGAATGAAACACTAAAGGATGATGCCCATGGATCACTATTCCTTGCAAAAGAAGGAAAGGGACAAGAAATAGTTGATTATGTAAATGCTAATTTTAAAGACATTGGAGCGAGACTCTGGGCATGGGGGAGCTATAAAGAAATCGTTGAACTTCATTCAACAAAAATTAGTAAGGCAGATGCCCTAAGAAAAGTTCAAAAAGAACTAGGATTCGATAGAGAACATACGATGGTCTTTGGTGATTCAATTAACGATTTAGAGCTTTTTAATGAAGGCAAAATCACTGTCACACCATCGAATGGTGATGATAGAATTAAAAAGGTTGCGAGTATCGTTTTAGATGAGGACTGTGAACATGATGGCATCGCGAAATTCCTCGCAAAATTCTTTAATTTAGATATATAAAATATCGCTATATTGAGCAATTATTTGGAAAATTATATAATATGGAAATTACACTTGAAGAATTCTTAAAATTGGATATAAAAGATGAAGTATTTGTAATCGAGACAGATACCGTTTTTGGTCTTGGAACACTTGTTGGTAGCGAGGCTGGTGCAAAAAGGATTTTTGAGATAAAAGGAAGAGATTCTTCAAAGCATTTCTCATTGCTTGTTTCAAATTTAAATCAAGTAGAAGAGCTTACAAAAAACTTTGAATCTACTATTGATCTATGCAATAAGTATTGGCCTGGAGCACTTACTATAATATTTAAAAAGAGTGATAAGGTTCCATCTTATGTTTCATCTGATGATACAGTTGGACTTAGAATGCCAGATAACGATAAAACATTAAAAGC
>ONMY01000214.1 GCA_900318975.1 uncultured Bacillota bacterium
CAGTCCAGCCCATTCTTTCATCTCTTTGTGGGCAATCTGTTGGAATATCAATGAAATTTGATTTAGCACTCCAAACAATATTTTCATTTAATCTATTTAAATCTTTGTTTGAAGTTTCAAATTTACCGATAACATCCATATTAGAATACATTGCATAAGCAGTAACTTCGATGTCCTTTTCCTCTATTCCTGTGATGCCAACATATTGGAATCCCATATATGTAAATGTTGGCATATAATCTTGTTCACCATCTTTACATATATATTCAATAGTTGCCTTAGCACCACGGAGAAGTCTTAGACAAAGTTCATCTTTCCAAAGAACTTCTGCATGATGAACAGTTATTACTTGTCCAGCTTTAGCATTCTTAATATGAAGTTTTACGATACCTGCGAAGTTTTGTTCGAATTTGTAGATTAATTCACCTTTAGGTGATTTAACACATGAAATAGGTTTAAATTCCTCATGAAGAGTAACTTTTTCGCCATATTCACAGATGATTTCTTTTGGAACAGTTTTAGGTTTTTCTATCTCTGCTATATGATATGTTTTATTTACGCCTCTTGCATCGAATGTTTCACCAGAATAGATACCAGAACTAAGGAACTCTGAATCAAGAGTTACATCCCAAGTATTATCTGTACCAATAAGTTCAAAACTGCCATCTTCTTTGACAAGGATAATATCTAAAAGTAAATATTCCTTATCAGCTGTAATTCTATTCTTGAGGCCATAGGTGAATGGACCTACAGCCCATCCACCAGATACTATAGCCTCAAGTATATTATCATCTTTTACAAGATTTGTAATATCATAAGTTTGATATTGTAAGAAATTTGGATATGAAGTGAATCCAGGGGCAAAATAATCATTAGAAATTCTTTCACCATTGAGTTTAAGAATGTAGTTACCTAGTGCAGTTGATGTGATATAACATGCTTTATATCCCTTCGCACTGAAGTCTTTTTTGAACTCCATTACTTTTGGATCACCTTTTTCAGTAAATGTATAAGTTGGATCAGTAATGAAATCTCCCTTCCATCCTAAGTCAAGTCTTGATGTTAGGATTTCTTTTGTGAGTTCTGCCTTTTCACTTCCAATAAACACTTCAACTTTTAATTCATATTTTTTGAATGGTTCAAGTTTTTCACCATCATAATCACATCTGATATCAGCGACTTCCTTCTTCCAATCATTCAGTGAAAATATCGCTTTATCGATTTTTGCATCTTTGATATCAGTATCTACAATGTATGAGAAAGATAGTTTGTCATCAGTAAATCTTGTCTTATTTGAACCATTTACTCTAATTTCAGTTATTTTAAGCATATTTATACCTATTTTTTCTTACCAAGGATTAATGATGCTACAAACATACCTGTTGCGCCAACAGCGAGAGTGATTGATACAGCATTTAATGCAATAACAATCTTTTCCCACCAAGTAGTAAGTTTAACAAGTTTAGTATTAGAGTCGATGCCATTCATTACAGCACTATTATTTACGAAATTATAGAGCATTCTCTTAGTTGATGTTCTAAGTTTATTTACATATGTTGGAGATGATGTCCAGTCATCAAGTTCAGTTGTTGAGCCAACGCCAAGGAAGCAGTCTGTACCATTCATGAAACCATCATCATATGTCATAAACATACCACCATTTGAGTCAGCCATATCTGTAAGAGCATAGCCATCAAATCCCCATTCATCACGGAGAATCTTATTCATAAGTCCATCAGAAGCACTTGTCCAGATTAAGCCAGCTCTATTGAATGATGTCATTATCGCATGGCTATTACCCATATCAGCTCTACAAGTATATTCCCAAGGGAGTAAGTAGATTTCTCTTGCAGCTTGTTCATTTAACCAGATACAAATACCATTACGTTTAGATTCTTCATCGTTGAAAATGAAGTGTTTTGTATGAGTAATTACACCTTGAGCTTGAATAGCTTTAGTTTCAGTCATTGATGCGATACCAGATAATACTGGATCTTCTGAATAATATTCAGAGTTTCTACCACAGAATGCACTTCTATGGATATTTAGACCTGTCGCATATAAACCATGAAGATTTTGAATTCTTGCATCGGCTGCGATTGCTTTACCAACGAGAGCATAGATTTCAGTATTAAATGTAGATGCAATGATACCTTCACTTGGCATAGATGAATATCCATATGGAGAGTGTGATACACCGTAAGGACCATCATCTTCATCTGTTAAAGGTTTATTGATAGATGGGATAGCAGGAGTTACACCGATACAACCTGTAAGGAATTGTTCCATTTCAGGAAGAGTTATTTCATCTAAGAGTAAATCCCATTGTTCATCATCGTAATCTTTTCCTTTAAGCATGATGAGTGTTAAACCATTTGATGCACCAAATGTTGGCATTTCAGAACCATCTTCTACAATTGGTTTATGACTAGTGATATCATATTGCATAATATCGCCAACAACACTTAATTCGATCTTAGTTTTAGGGAATGTTCCTACCCAGTCAGCTCTAGATACATAAGTAACTGTATTTTGGTTATCGAAGCCTTCATACATATTTGGATCTATATAATCTAATTGGTTAGTAATAGTTACACCAGTTGCTGTTGATTTAGAATAAGTAACTGTGTCGAGAGCTGGGTTATCCCATACCATCTTGGCAAGATCTTTATTACCAGCTTGGTCCATAAATGATTTTGTTACTGCTTCACCTTCTTGAGCTTTGAGTTCTAGGATGTTATTAATTGCATCATGAGAATTCTTTGCAGCTGTTAAATAATATTTACCAGCATCTAAAATATAAGTTTTAGCACTGAATGAATCATATGATTTGAATAATTCTTTGCTAATTTCAATTTCTAATGTTTGAGTTCCGTTTGGTTCTAGAACATTAGTTTTTGCAAAGCCCATAAGTTCTACTGATGCTTTTTCAATATAGTTATTGTAATCGTAATCAGTATATGGTTTTTGTCCGTAGATTTGAACTACTTCTTTACCAGCTTTAGTACCAGTATTCTTTACTGTTACTGAAACTTTGTAAACCTTATCTTGTTCTGTTACTTGGAAATTAGAATATTCAAATGTTGTATATGAAAGGCCGTATCCGAATGGGAATGCAACATCTTTATTGTAGTCATATACACCAACATTATCTCTACTAGTTACATAGTCTTCATATCTAGTTTCGAAATAACGATAACCAACATAAATACCTTCTTGGTATACACCATAGTATTTTTGAGTAGCATTAAGATTTAATTCATCAGCATTTGCATAAACGTTTGCAAATCCATCGTTAACTTTCCAGTTAGCACCTACAGGAGATGCGAAGTTGTCTTTTAAGAATGTATCAGAAACTTTACCAGATGGGTTAACATCACCAACTAAAGCTTTAACAACTGACACTGTACCAGTTCCGCCAGGGCAACCAATCCACATAGCTGCATCAATTCCTAGTGTTTCATCAAAGAGGAATTCACAGCTCATAGGAACTGCTGAATTTAAGAGAACGATAATCTTTTTTACTGCACCATTTCTCTTCATTTCAGCAACTTTTTCAAAGATTTCTTTTTCAGATTGTGTGAGTGTAAGATATGATCCATCAATACCATCACTAGCGAATGCAGATACGTCGTCACCTTCACCACTCATTCTTGTGATTGTAAAGATTGCAGCATCTCCATAAGCTTGAATAGAATCTTTTACTGATTGGCTGTATTTACTCCAAGCTGGTTCATTTGTTTTGTAAACTTTATAACCAAGTCTTTCAATCATGGCAAGGTTTCTGCCTGTTTTACCTTCGCCATTTAGATAGAAATTGAATAGTGTTTCATTAATCTTTAAAGCGTTTGTTGATTCACAAGCATCTTTGAATGAATAACATCCATCAGCTGCGCTTCTTCCTGGTCCATGTGTTGCATAGAACACATTTGAAGAACCAGATAGCATAAATGATACTTTACTATTCTTATCAAGAGGAAGAGCATTATTGTTGTTCTTTAATAGAACTAAGCCTTCACTTTCAGATGATTCGCAAGCTTCTCTACATAAAGCTTCTACTTCTTGAGCAGTAGTTGCGACTGCAGGCCAGTAGTTAGTATCTACATTGCTATTCTCATCTGTAACAATCTTATATGTTTCAATTCTTAGTTCAGAGTTTATTGTTCCTGCTTTCGCATTAGCGAGTAAAGTTAATGCGAATACTACAACTAGGACAGTAAGGAATGAAACCATTAATTTTTCCCATAGTCTTGAGTTAAAAATCTTCATGTCTATTCCTCCTTATTTCCTTCATCATTTGCTTTGAATTCTCTCTTTCTTTGTATTTTATAAGATACAATTGAGAGAACACAACCAATAAATGCAGTAATTAGTGTAACTATAAAATTAGTTAATACTGTTGAACTTACAGGGTCAGTTGCAACAAATACGTTAGCAACAAAGTTTATTTCTACACAAATATAGTAGATGAAACTAAATAATAATGCTAAATATGAAACATACTTAATATATCTAATTTCAAATACAAGTGCTGCACAAGATGCAACGAGTGCAATTATATCAGCAGCTATAATTAAACTATCAATCTTATTCTTGTTGTATTCATTACCACCAGTAATAGAGTACATGAGAAGTGTAATTAAAGAAGCTACAAATACACCAACCATCAGATAGTAAGATATAGTCTTTGATTTAAAGAATTCTTTTATTTTTTCCATATTTTTCACCTCAAATCCTATGCTTCACTAAATTGACCTTTTTCAATAGCCTTATCAATGAATTCAAGTATTGGTTCATATGATAATTCTACATCACTATAGATATAGATACAGTCTACCATTGGAGCTTCAGCATTATATGTTCCACCATGGTCACGAGTATTGTTAACTTGGAATCTAACAGTATTAGTACCTTTCTTCAGATGCAATGTTGTTGTTAAAGTGTAATTCTCAAATTGACGTTTATGGTTATCACCGAGACCACCTAAGTCTTGGTTCATTGCGTTATCTAATACGATAGTAGCGTGTTGAACGATTCCACTTACAACATTGCCATCTTCATCGATTTCACCATTAACTACTAATAATAAATCGTCACTTGTAAGAGTAATGTCATAATAGTCAGTTGAAGCACGAAGAACGATAACAGCATTTTCAACTTCTTCTTCAGCATAAATTACCCATTCGAAGTAAGCATTCTTATAATATAAATCTGATAGATAATATCCATTACTTACATCTTTATGGAGATGTTCGTAGATTTCTTCTGTAAGTTGTGGATAAGAAGCTTTTAATACATCATATGTTTCAGCTGCAGTGTGTCCGATATCGTATGAATTTCTAAGCATACCTTCTTCTACAGTATTACTTGATGAACCTTGACCAAGCTTACCAGTTAGATCAACGTGTTCAGCTTCGAATGTATATCTTCTTCTCCACTTAGCATAAAGATTTGCACCTTCAAATTGTGGAGATTCTAAATCGAATGCTTGTGTACATTCAGGATCAGTGTACCAACCACCAAACATATATGTTTCATCGATTGTTGGGTCAGCAACTGTTAAGAATTCACCTTTTTCAATAGTTTGATCTTCAAGATATTGTCCTAATTCTCCAGTATTGTAGTA
>ONMY01000209.1 GCA_900318975.1 uncultured Bacillota bacterium
AATAATTGCTCTCGGTATTTCTGATTTTGATTCTACATATGATAAATCATATGAGTCAGTATTCGAACGCGCTGATAAAGCAATGTATCTAAGAAAAGAAGAACTTAAAAAATTTAAAAAATTCTACAATTCAAATTAATTTAAACTAATTACAGCAAATCCGCTGTAATTTTTTTATTTATTTTTGTTGACTTATTATAATAACGTGATAAACTAATAATAGTTGAACAATTATTCAACTGAGGTGATAATATGGAATATAATAGATTAAATGCAGTAAAAGAAGTCCAAAACAAATTATATGATGATAATACTATCTATGATCTTGCAGAACTCTATAAAGTATTTGGTGATTCTACAAGGACAAAGATACTTATTTCACTCGAGATAAGCCCTCTTTGTGTTGATGATATTGCCCTTTGCCTCAATATGACAAAATCAGCAGTATCACATCAACTAAGAATTCTTCGTCAAGCAAAACTAGTAAAACCTGATAAGAGAGGAAAAGAAGTATATTATTCACTTGATGATGAACATGTATCAAGTATAATCGAATGTGGACTAGATCATATTAAGGAAGGTAAGTAACTTATGAAAAAGACATTTAATATCGAAGTAGACTGTGCAAACTGTGCAGCAAAAATAGAAAATAAGGTATCTAAAATTGATGGTGTAAATGAATGCAGAATCAATTTTATGTCACAAAAAATGATACTAGATGCTCCTGATGATAGATTTGATGAAGTATTAGATGAATTAATTAAAAAAGCTCAAAGAATTGAGCCTGATTTTGTGGTTAAAAGATGACAAAAAGAGAGAAAATAAATCTAACTCGAATCATCATCTCTATAGCACTCTTAATACCTTATATCATCTTAGAACACTTAAATGTTTTTGATTTAATTGAAAATGAGCCATTAAGATTCTATTCTATTTTATCATTCTCAATTCTATTATATTTATTTATAAGTTATGACATAATAAAAAAAGCATTCACAAATATTATCCATGGACAAATATTTGATGAAAACTTCCTAATGCTTATTGCATCAATTGGTGCCTTCATAGTTTCCTACTATGAAGAGGCAATCGCTGTCATGATTTTCTATCAAATAGGAGAACTATTTGAGCATATTGCAGTTGGAAAATCAAGGAGCTCAATTAAAGCACTCCTTGATATTAAGCCAGATATCGCAAGAGTTAAAAGAAATAATGAACTAATTGAACTTGATCCACTAGAGGTTTCACTTGGTGAAACTCTAGTAGTTAAACCTGGTGAAAGGATTCCTCTTGATGGAATCCTATTAAGTGATAGCTCGTCACTTGATACCAAAGCTCTAACTGGTGAATCAATGCCAAAAGATGTATTTAGTGGAGAACTACTTTTAAGTGGTTCTATAAATCTATCAAATCTAATAGAAATAAAAGTTACTAAATTATATGAAGATTCAACCGCAAGTAAAATCTTAGAACTAGTAGAAAATGCTACAAACCAAAAATCTAGACAAGAAAACTTTATTACTAAATTTGCTAAGGTTTATACACCAGTTGTATGTATAAGTGCTCTATTATTATTTATAATAGGTTCCATTATTACAAATGATATGAATACATGGGGATACCGTGCACTAAACTTTTTAGTTGTATCATGTCCTTGCGCCCTTGTAATATCAATTCCACTATCATATTTTGTTGGAATTGGTGTTGCATCTAAATATGGAATCCTTATTAAAGGATCATCATATATAGAAAAATATGCAAAAGCTAACCACTATGTCTTTGATAAAACTGGTACAATCACAGAAGGATTATTTATCGTAAAAGATATTCTTCCAAAAGAAAACCGTGATGAAATCTTATATCTTGCATCAATTGCTGAATCTAATTCCAATCATCCAATCGCAAAATCAATAATAAATGAATACCTAAAGACAAATAAAGTAGTAGATGATACATATGAACTTACTGATCTACCAGGCTATGGAATTATCGCAAGAAAGAATAATGATACCATCATGTGTGGTAATCAAAAGTTAATGGATAAATATGATATAGATGTATCAAAATATGATACATCATACTATGCAACATGCTATGTTGCTAAGAATAATGTGCTTATTGGTGTTATTCTAATTGAAGATAAGATTAAAGATGAAGCATATGAAACATTTGCATATCTTAAAAATAATAACATCAAAACCACTATGCTTACTGGTGATAACTATAGTGTTTCAGAAAACGTAAGTAAAAACCTTGGTATTACTAATTTCCATTCATCTCTCCTTCCAGCTGATAAAATAAAATATCTAGAAGAAATCTTAAAAAACAAAGATTCAAATGTTGTATTTGTTGGTGATGGCATCAATGATGCTCCATCACTAATGCTATCAGATATTGGTGTTTCTATGGGGATGAATGGTCAAGATGCAGCAATAGAAGCATCTGATGTTGTTTTAATGCATGATGATTTAAAAAGATTAAACACTTTAAGAAAGATCTCTAAAACAGTCACATTAATCGCAATTGAAAACATAGTATTCTCTTTAATAGTTAAATTCACAATCCTAATTCTATCATCATTTGGCCTTACTAATATGTGGATTTCAATATTTGGTGATGTTGGTGTTGCAATCCTTGCAATACTAAATGCCCTTAGAATAAATAAAAATTATGATTAATTAGTAAAAACAACTTTGTTTTACAATATGGTTTGTTATATAATCTAACTAAGAAGAGGTATATTTATATGAAACGATTAGTTACAAGAAGTGATTTTGATGGTCTTGCATGCGCAATGATGCTAAAAGAATTAAACTTAATTAATGAAATCAAATTTGTTCATCCAAAAGATGTTCAAGATGGAAAGGTAGAACTATCAGAAAATGATATCACAACTAACCTTCCATATGATCCACGTGTTGGACTCGCATTTGATCATCATGAAAGTGAAGTTGATAGACTAAAAGCCCTTGAAACAGGTGGAAAGCTAATTATCGATCCAAATGCAAGAAGTGCTGCAAGAGTAGTATATGATTATTATGGTGGAAAAGAAAAATTCCCAAGAATATCAACTGAATTAATCGATGCAGTTGATAAAGGTGATTCTGCAGATTTCACTATTGATGAAATCTTAAATCCAAAGAAGTGGGTACTCCTCCACTACATAATGGATCCAAGAACTGGTCTTGGAAGATTCCGTGATTTTAGAATCTCAAATTATGATCTTATGATGGAATTAATCGATAACTGCTTAACTCACTCTATCGATGAAATCCTAGAACTTCCTGATGTAAAAGAAAGAACTACTCTCTATTTCGAACAAGCTGAACTCTTTAAAGCTCAGCTTAAGAGAATAGTTAAAGTTTATGATAAAGTTGCAGTTATAGATTTAAGGGATGAAGATA
This sequence comes from uncultured Bacillota bacterium, assembly GCA_900318975.1. Lineage (GTDB taxonomy): Bacteria > Bacillota_I > Bacilli_A > Izemoplasmatales > UBA1188 > UBA1188. Next base: position 3,405 of record ONMY01000209.1, read on the forward strand.
TAATCTATGCTGGAAATAGATTTATGGTATATGCAATGTATCCTGAAATTGAAATCTCAGTTCACGTTGCCTGGGGTTTTAAGAAACAAAACACCGCAGTTATGATCGGTAAGAGTATCATAAATAAGAATTCAAATGTAGATATTGGAGAACTCTGTTTATCATATGGTGGTGGCGGACACAAGAATGCTGGTACATGCCAACTAGATAATGATAAAGTAGATGCTGAACTTCCAAATATCATAGATAAACTAAACAATAAATAATAATAAAACAAAATTATCAAGAAGTCCCACTTCTTGGTAATTTTATATTTAATAGAGGATTACACTCATGCCAAGCACCAATGATTATTTAGAATATGTACTAGATTTATTAATGGAAGTAGATGATATTTCTTATAAGAAAATGATGGGAGAATACTTACTATATAGTGGTGGTATTCTAATTGGTGGAATCTATGATAATAGATTTCTCTTAAAAAAGACTCCATCATTATTAAAATATAATCTAAAAGAAGAAATACCATATACTGGCGCAAAACCAATGTATTTACTAGACATAGAAAACAAAGAAGAGATAAAAACAATAATCCTTGATTCTCTTAATGATTTATCATGAATAAAATAATTGTATTAGGTTCACCAGGTTCTGGTAAATCTTATTTTTCAAAGAAATTATCAAATATATTAAATATCCCTGTTTATCACCTCGATAACATTTTTTGGCGTAGTGATAAAACACATGTGTCACGTGATGAATTCGACCAAAAACTAAATGATATATTATCTAAAGATAAATGGATAATAGATGGCGATTATTCAAGGACATATGAAACACGTATAAAAGGATCAGATACAATATATTTTTTAAACATTAAATTAGATGAATGTTTAAAAAACATTGAATCAAGAATAAATATAAAGCATGATGATATCCCATTTATTGAAACTGAATTCGAAAGTGAATTTAAGACTTGGGTAATTGATTGGCATAAATCCAAATACTCTATTCTTTTAGGTCTACTTAATAAATATCAAACTACTAAAACAATCATTACATTAAATTCAAGAAAAGAAATAGATGATTATTTAATAAAT
>ONMY01000207.1 GCA_900318975.1 uncultured Bacillota bacterium
AAAATGGATTTCAAAGTCTTCATATATTGCATCTTCAACAAATCCATCATCGCATAAATGAATGTTTTCTCCTGAATACTTAATTCCTTTATCATAATCTTCGCCACTTACTTTTCTTGTGGTTGTAGTTTTGACTTCCGCTGTAGTTGTAGTCTTGCCCATGAATTTTGCGAGTATTGTATCGAGATTTGGATATACCACAAAATAGAATACAACACCTATTATAACTAGCACTAATAATACAACTAGTAAAGGAACTGGAAGTTTGCTGATTTTCTTCACTACTTTTTTACTTGGCTTTTTCATGTTTTCACCTCGGAATTAGTTTTACTAATTATATTATTTCACTAAACGTGAAAACTATCAATATTACAAATAAAAAATGGTTGACTAGATAATAATTGAGTGATAAAATATCAATGCAACAAAAATGCAGGTGTAGTTCAATGGCAGAACGTCAGCCTTCCAAGCTGAACATGAGGGTTCGATTCCCTTCACCTGCTCCAGAGAAATAAAAATGGCTAAAGATAGCCATTTTTTTATTTTCCAAGTGCTTTAAAATAAGCTCTTCTTCTTTCAAGGAAATGAAATTCTTTATTTATGATATAGATGTATTTTAGGTATTTCTTACATCTATTATATTTATATTTAGATAAGTTATTTAATCCAAATACATTTAAATTGTCCTCTAAATCAAGCATCTTTACTAGTGCTGATGTTGGATGTTTTAGGCAAAGTGATATATAGTTATCATAGTCTTTATTCCATTCTTTTGTTGAAAGATCTTTATTTGACTTTTTATGGGTAATTAGTTCAAGTGGCATCTTTATGAAAAGATTGAAATAATCTATATGTCCAGTTTCATTAAATATTTCAGAAATATCACCTATGGTAAAATCAGTATCTTCTACTACATCGTGAAGAAGACAAACCTCTTCTACTCCATCATACTGAACACTAAACTTAAACATTAAATCCATATCGAGAGAGTTATCTGAATCGAGATCTAAAAATTTTCTAAAAGATTCATATAATCTTAGTGGATGATTAACATATGGTTCACCATTTTCTCTTTTTTGATTTCTGTGAGCATAGAATGCGATGAGCATTGATAGCATCTTTGTATCGGCTTTACAAGAAGATATTTTATAATCTTCAAATCCATCTTCTTTAAAATAATTAATGATTTCATTTAATCTAGACATTTTGTTTTCTCTCCTTTTTTATGTTTCTGATAGGATTATAGCAAAAATAAAAAATGAATAGGTAAAACTGAAATTGACATTTGTTTTAACTATTCATTATATTAAAAGAGAATCTTGATATCCGTACTTGATTAATAGATCATTTACATCGTTGATGTTATAGATTTTATTTTCTATTGCATATCTAATAATAAGTGAATACTTATTAGATGATGCAAGAGTATATCCCGCTTTTTTAAGAAGATATTTGCATTCGTGTTTATTAACACCAATTCCAAGCGCTATCTTTATACAAGTATTTAGTGATGGGTTTGTCTTGTTTGAGATTATAGTTGACCAGAGTTGTCTTGAGATATTTACTTTATTATATACATCTGCAGGATTAGTAATATTATATTTATCAAGCAAAGTGTATAAGTATTCAACAAAACTCATCACTTTTTCCTCGTTTTTACTATGAGCAGTTATATATTCATCGAGATTTTTAATTACTTTATCTTCCATATACTATTCGTTTAGTATTTTATTATATCCTTTTCCGTATTTTACACATTTAGAAACTCTTGAGAGTGTTGCAGATGAAATCTTAGTTCTTGAGATTACTTCTTCATAGGTATAGCCTTCTATTAGAAGTCTTGCGGCTGTAACACGCTGTGCCATTTGTTCAATTTCTTTGTATGTACAAAGATCATCGAAAAAACTGTAGCAATCTTCAACATTATCAAGTTTCACTATTGCATTAAATAGTTCTTCGATTTGCTCTGGAAGTTTAATTTCTGTTAAATCTTTTTCATTCTTCATCTCTTCATCCTCTCATATGATTCAATAAACTTCTTGGTATCCTCATCAGTTGGTGATTCAAATATTTCTTTTGGTGTACCAAATGATGCAATCATTCCTTTATTTAAGTGTAACACTTTATCAGATATATTTCTAGCAAATTCCATTTCATGAGTTACAATTATCATTGTAATCTTGAATTCTTCTTTTAATTCTTTTATAACTTTTAATACTTCACCTGTGAGTTCTGGATCAAGTGCTGATGTTGGTTCATCAAAACAGAGTATATCAGGTTTAAGTGCCATTGCCCTAGCTATTGCAACACGTTGCATTTGCCCACCAGATAATTCACATGGATATGAATTCATTTTTGATTCTAGTCCAACTTTAATTAAGAGATTAGTAGAGATATCATCTATCTCTTCTTTTTTTATGTATGATAGACCTTTCTTTTCTTTTTCTTTTTCTCTTAATGTGAGCGCTAATTTTACATTTTCAAGGGCAGTATACTGAGGGAATAGATTAAATGCTTGAAATACAAGACCGAAATGCGTTCTTGTATTTCTTATAACTGAAGGACTTTTTTCTTTTAAAAAGTTCTTATCTAGTATTGTCTCGCCACTAAGTTTTACTATTCCATCATCAATTGATTCTAAGTAATTCAAGCATCTTAAAAGTGTAGTCTTTCCATTTCCACTTGATCCAATTATCGATAATACTTCACCAGCTTCAAGATCAAAACTAATACCTTTTAATACTTCTTCACTTCCAAATTTTTTCCTAATATCTCTAACTTCTAAAAATGCCATAATTACACCTCAAAATACATAAGTTTTTTCTCAGTTTTAGAAAGAATTATAGTAACTACGGTATTAAAAATTAGATAGAATAGACCTGCCGCAAATATCGGCCAGATGTATCCACTTTTAAGCTCTAAATTAGCTGCAAACATAATCTCTGTGACAGATATTACATTCGCAAGTGATGTATCTTTTACAAGTGTAATTACTTCATTACTAATAGGTGGTATTATTCTTTTTATTACTTGGAGTAATATGATATCAAAAAAGACTTGTCTTTTAGTAAGACCTAATACTTCTCCTGCTTCATATTGACCTTTTGGTACACTTTGAATACCACCACGGTAGATTTCTGCAAAATATGCTGCATAATTTATTGAAAATGCGACAAGGGCTGCGATAAACCTTGTCGAGAAATTATGATCAAACCATTCCCATCCAGTATTCATTAGTGGCCATTTAAAATCAAACATAAGTCCAGGAACATAAAATATTACAAATATTTGAAGCATGAGTGGTGTACCACGAAGTATTAGGACTATTATTTTCATAATTATACTTAATGGTTTAAATTTAGACATTAAACAAAAACACATTAATAATCCAAGGGGGAGTGAGAATATTAATGTGAGTGTAAAAAGTAAGAATGTAACTATAAAACCATTTGATAATTCTAATAATATTTTTAAAAACATAAAATACACCAGTTCTTGCTGGATTAACAAAGGGGGACCATGTTAATCCAGCAACTAAGAGAAACAAAAATTCTAATTTAAACTATTTAAGTGCTTCTTCATTTAAGGCAACGCCATATTTTATTGCGAGTGTTTTTAAACTTCCATCATTATATTTCTTTTTAAAGAATTCATTTAATTTCTTTGTAAGATCGCTATTCTTTCTAAGGCCAACTGCGAATACTTCTTGTTCGAATGAGATCTTAGATGCATCAACGATTTCTAAATCTTGATAATCACCTTTTCCAACAAGTGAATATGCCATTGTATAATCTATTACTGCACAGTCACTAGTTCCAGCTTTTACTTCATTTAGAGCATCTAGTTGTGCTGTAACTTTATTAGGTGTTACGATATCACTTATAACTATATCTCCTGCAGAGCCACTTTCAACAGCTACTTGTTTGTTCTTTAGATCATCAGTCTTAGTGAAATTTGAGATATTTGCTTTTCTAGTAACTACACATTGATAGTTAGTTGCATAAGCTGTACTAAAATCAATGTTTTTAGATAGTTCATCAGTTGCGGTCATACCATTCCAGATTAGATCTATATATCCGCCATTTAATTCAAGTACTTTTTCATTCCATGAGATTAAAGTAAATCTACATCTTACACCGAGGGACTCAGCGAATTCATTCGCAAGATCAGCATCAAATCCAATTATTGTTTCACCATCTTCATCGAAATAGTCCATTGGATCATAAATAGTGATACCAACATTTATTACTTTTGCATCTTCTATTTTTTTAAGGTCTCCATCTTTATTCGTACAACCTACCATCATTAATGATATAAATGCTAAACTTAATACTACTAATAATCTTTTCATTTTTAATCCTCGCTTTTTCGTTTACTTTATTAGTTTAGTGTAATAAAGTGCTTTTTTATAACATAGATTATACTTTAATACTTTAGTGTTGTAAAGTATTTTTTGTAAAAATTTATAGAATAAAAAAACCTTAATATCAATAGATATTAAGGAATTTTCTTTTTTTGGATATTAATTCATCTCTTCGATGTGATTTATATAATCAAGTGACTTAAGTGCTTCTATTATTTCTGTATGAGTCTTATATTTTTTGAGTTCTTCACTACTTATTGAAATAGCCATTGAGTATACGCTTAAACCACTA
>ONMY01000206.1 GCA_900318975.1 uncultured Bacillota bacterium
GGAGTTAGACCAATTCGACGCATTTCCTTAATTTCTTCTCTCAGCTCAACTGATGCAAAAGAAATATACTCGTACCATGAAATTGCTTCCGGCTCCATCCAGATTTTAAACAATTTCTCATAACCCTTTCTGTACCCAAACCATCTTCCCATTTGCATCAACGTATCATACATTTGAGAATTTCTGTCAAAATAACTAACGCAAAGACCCTCTAGTGTCAATCCTCGTGACAGGCTGTTACCACCAATAGCGATTACCCTTAATCCGTTTTCACGGTAAGGTTCATAATCAAGCCGTTCAACACCTTTTTCTTTTGCTTTTTGGTTTACCAGGCGAGTTTCGATTGGTGCTACTGCTTCATACAGATGATCTTGGATCTCATTCCACTTAATTCCAGTAGACTGGGTCATGGAAAACTCTTGCCATAATTCATACAGCGCTTTAATTTCGCAACATTTCATCGCTTCACTAAAATCCAGCTTACTATATGATTGCAGATTTATTTGATATTTCTTTAGATACTCGGAAATCATATCAAAAAGCTGTATTTGCACATTTACGAACTGCGATACATTAACAATCATTGAACGATGTGATGTTTTCTTTTCGTTAATATCTCTTACCGCATTTACAAGCAGGAAGTATTGAATAGCTCGCTTTAAACTCGCCGGTAAATATGGCACAACATGAGCAGTTTTTGCTTTTGATCTGAATACATAAACTCCCTTATCAGAATCTAACAAAACATCTTCAATTGTTTCAAGCGAATCATAGTATTCTGCAGATTCATCAAATATTCTTGTCGCCCCTATGTAATTCGTAGGTGCAGACAGTGCGTAAATAAAGTCACTAGGGAACAGATTGAATTCATCCGCTCCTTTATCTAAATCGGGATCAATAAAAATGTTTGCAAAAGGTGTTGCTGTAACAGCAACATAGGAAGATCTTTTAAAAAGCCTCAACACTTCAACAATAGCCGCATTAATTGCTGTTGGTTTCTTATCCGGCTTATTGGTATTAATCGAAGCATTATCCGCCTCATCATCTATTAAAAGTAGCGGTAAATCTATTTTTTCACCTGCAATATCAGTATTTCTTGTTCTCAACCATGTTGCAAGATTTTCAAGAACACTTTTATTTTTCTTAAGGACAAGAATAACCGGTTCGGATAATCCCTTAATAGTGAAGTTAAGTGATTGCAATTTGGCTGAATTAAAGTCGGACAACACTGTTGTGAATGGAAACGCCGTCCTGTTGCTATCAATAGCACCAACACCAATATATTTCTTTTCCGGGTTCTTTTGTAAAACATTTCTACTGTTTAGCCCAACAAATCCAGCATCCACTCTCTCCTGTGTTTGCTTACGCAGCGACTCTAATGTTCCGGTTAAAAGAATTATTATCTTATATCCAGCGTCAGCCGCTTTATTACAAAGTGCAAGGTAATTTGATGTTTTACCAGACTGTATATCACCAAGAATCAAACCTTTACGTTTCCATAGTCCAAGATCATTGGGATTTCCACAAAGATCTAATATAGAGTCACTGACATCTCCCAAAGTATCTATTACTTTTTCGTTCCAGCCCTGTTCAAGAAGAAGATATTTATAATATCTACTCCAATAATATGGCTTAATATGTGCCTTCCTATTTGCAAGCCAAGGATGATATGTTGATTCCTTTACTACAGCATCCCCTAAATCCATACGTACTTTAAAGCTTGCCTGTAGTTGTTTTTCTACTTTTGATTTATCCTCTTCAGTCATATCATCCAACATCGCAGCCTTCTCCACTGCATTTTTTATGTCCTGTTCAGTTGGATTAGCGTCTCCTATGGCTTTTTTCAATATCATTCGAGCAACATTTTCACACATATCCAAATCAGCCATTTATTTTTACCTCCGCTAATACAGCATGAATATCATCCATATAATACAAAAATGGTTCAATTCTGCTGAAATTATCCATCACAGTATCAAGATTTCCATTTCTAATGGCATTTTTAATAATACCTTTAGCCATATAACATACTCTGGCACGTTCAACATCATCTTTATCTTGTACTATTTTTACATCACTATGCAGATCATAATGAAGATTATTAAATGGAAGATTGTTTTGAACTGTTTCCAGATACTGATGTAATAGTTTCTGATCTTCTTTATCCAGATGTTTTTTTAACAAATCTAGAATTGGATGATCCATATTTACAACATAGCGGACCCCTTCACGTGTCTCAACCTTGTCCCAAACGTGAACCGTGTTAGATGCTACTTCTTTTCTCTGACGAAAAGTCCAACTCCGTTTACTACTGCCTGCCATTGTGCCAACTAATTGTTTAAGTCGAGTTTTAACAACTTCAGGTGGATATGCTGTAGACTTCTTTATGTCCAACGTCCATAAATCATCCAAGGAATTGGGAATATCAACACGTATCCTCGCCAGCTTAGAGAATTCGTCCATCTTTATAAGCTTAAACCAAGTGCCCCATGTCAGAAGTCTTCGATTTCTATAAATATAGAATCCCTGTAAATTCCTTAATCCTTCTTTACCTCCATATTTTTCTAATTCTGTTTTACTCATATTCGATGGATGGGGTAATACATAAGGACGAATCACAACCTTTCCAATCCTGCCTGGCACCTCAATTTTTTCATCATCCATTATTATGGTACTCTTGGAAACGAAAAAAGGATCAAATGGCAATAACTTTACTCCATTTATTTCAATGTTGAGTTTTGGTCCTCCATCACCGGAAAGATATCTATGGAAGACAAGTTCAAGATGTTTCTTAACATCATCCATTTTAGTTTCTAATGATTTTTCCAGTGTTAGACTTCCAAGTTTAATTTTGTCTAGATTTTGCCAAACGACTAGTGTACCGTTGGATAATCTTTTCAGATCATTTATATGAGGTAAAGCATTAATCTCTGCGGTTTCCAGCTGTTGTAAAGACCAGGCTTCTGTTTGCGCGATATAGTCTAAATCCCAACGCCTTCCAATTATTAAGTCACCCTGCTTCGAAACCACAGAAAGACACTTGCATTGAGAAAGTGATGCTGTTTTCATTCCTAGTCCGTATCTACCGAGATCATTTTCACCCCTTTGCTTCAAAGGACTACAGCTTCCATACCGCATTGCTTCTGTTATTGTGGCATCATCCATTCCTGATCCATCATCAAGAAAGGAAACATACGGATTACCGCTTGTAGAAAAATAGACTTTAACATAAGAGGCATTGGCTGCGATACTATTATCAATAATGTCTGCAACAGCAGCTTCTATTGAGTATCCTATTGCTCTAGTAGACTCCATCAGTACTGGTGCATAGGGTGGACAGTTTATATCCGTCTCTCTCATATCATTCTTCCTTAACAACATAGTTTTCTGGATTTCCAATCATTCGGAAAAGCAATTCATAATCATCTACATTGAATTCCCGGATACTACCTTGAAACTCAACCAGTACTCCTTGATCCATCAAGTAATCAATAATCATTGGAATATCAACTGGTTCACCGTGAAAGTCTTCTTTCAGTTTTGTGGTGCTAATGTACAGCTCTAATTGATCGTATTTCTTTATTTTTTCTAAAACTCTTCTAAACGCTAATGCATCACAGTTAATTTGTTTATTATGATCAATAGTGCTTAACCATTTGTCAAAGTGCTTTCTTCCCGACTCAAACCACTCTTTACAAATTACATATTGATGATCATAAAGAGAATACACTTTCTTCCAGTATCGGAGATAACCA
>ONMY01000203.1 GCA_900318975.1 uncultured Bacillota bacterium
AATGTTCTTGGATCTAATGGTTCTGTTATCCCACTCTTTAAGCAACAAATCAAAGAAGGTGGTCCTGTAACCGTTACTGATATGAATATCACTAGATATTTTATGACTATACCTGAGGCTGTAATGCTTGTTCTTCAAGCTGGTGCTTATGCTAAGGGCGGTGAAATCTATGTTCTCGATATGGGTGAACCTGTAAGAATATATGATCTTGCAGAATCATTAATTAGACTTTCTGGATTTAAGCCTCATGAAGATATTCAAATTAAGATTACAGGCTTAAGACCTGGTGAAAAATTATATGAAGAACGCTTAATGGATGAAGAAGGCTTAAAGACAACCGCAAACGGCTTAATCAGTATTGCAAAACCAATTGAGTTTAACGAAGAAACATTCTTTGAAGAATTAAAAGAACTCTATAAATCTGCATATGATGAATCTGATACAACAAAGACAATCGTCAAAGAATTAGTACCAACTTATAAAATCTAGATGAAAGGAGCTAAATCCAATGAAGGAAAAAATTCTAAAATTAATCGAAAACTCTGCAAAACTATCAGTTAGTGATATTTCAAAAATGCTCGGAGCAACTGAGGATGAAATTGTAACCGCTATTTCCGAAATGGAAGCGGATAAAATAATTTGTGGATATAACACAATCATCAACTGGGATAAGATTAGTGAAGAACTATGTAACGCATTAATTGAAGTTAGAGTTATTCCTGAAAGAGGAAGAGGCTTTGATAAGATTGCTGATAGGATAGCTAGATTTGATGAAGTAGATTCAGTATATCTTATTTCTGGTGGCTATGATTTTTTAGTTCAAATAAAGGGTAGAAGCATGAAAGCTGTATCTTCATTTGTCTTTGATAAACTTGCAACACTAGAATCTGTTCAATCAACCGCAACACACTTTGTGCTTAAAAAATATAAAGACCATGGTGTTACCATGGAAAGTCATGAAAAAGAGGCTAGAGAAACTGTTATATTATGAGAGATTTCATAAGTGAAAAACTCAAAAATATAAAACCTTCTGGAATTAGAAAGTTTTTTGATATCGCAAGGTCCATTCCAAACTGTATTTCACTCGGTGTTGGTGAACCTGATTTTGATACGCCTTGGCATATAAGTGAAGAAGGCATATATGCTATTGAAAGAGGCAGAACTTTCTATTCTTCTAATCAAGGTCTTCCTGAACTTAGGGAAGAGATTTCACTATGGAATAAAAGAAAATATAATCTAGATTATTCAAAAGATGAAATAATCGTCACATGTGGTGGTTCTGAGGCTATTGATATATCTTTAAGAGCTTTAATTAATCCAGGTGATGAGGTAATAATTCTTGAACCAGCATATGTCTCATATGAACCAATAATAATTCTTGCTGGTGGTATCCCAAAAATAATTAAATTAAAAAATGAGAATGAATTTAGATTAACTAAGGAAGAACTAGAAAAAGAAATAACTCCAAAAACTAAGATCCTTCTTATGAACTATCCAAATAACCCAACTGGGGCTATTATGGAGATGAAAGATCTTTTAGACATAAAAGATGTAATCATTAAACACGATATGATTGTTGTTTCTGATGAAATCTATTCAGAACTAACCTATGATAAAGAACATGTATCAATCGCAAGCCTTGATGGAATGAGAGATAGAACCATTGTGATTAATGGTTTTTCAAAAGCTTTTTCTATGACAGGATGGCGTCTTGGATATGTAATGGGACCAAAGATAATCATTGATGAAATGAAAAAGATCCATCAGTTCGTTATTATGTGTGCATCAACACCGGCACAGTACGCTGGTATTGAAGCACTTAAAAACGGAGATGATGATATCACTCGTATGAGATGTGAATACGATAATAGAAGGCACTATTTATTAAACGAACTTAAAAGACTAGAGATACCTTGCTTCACACCAAAAGGAGCTTTCTATATCTTCCCTGATATTAGAAAATTTAATAAATCATCAGAAGAATTTGCGACTGATTTATTAGAAAAGGAACACTTAGTGGTAGTTCCTGGAACTGCATTTGGTGAGTCCGGTGAAGGATTCATAAGAATTTCTTATGCATATAGTCTAGATTCGCTAAAAGAAGCGATTAGTAGACTTGAAAAATATATTAAAAAGTGAGTATTAATTGGAGGTGGTAATCTTGAAAAAAGCATTACCTTTCGTAATCTTAATCTTTTTAGCACTAATAGGAATAGCCATTTTTTATGGACTAGATGATAGTAAAAAAGATGAGATAGAATATACATCTACTGAAGAATTAATAAACATAGATAATAGCTACGATAAATTTGAGGTTTATAGAAACCATGAAATGATTTATACAAGTAGTGGCACTTATCTATATTTTGGTATGTATCCAAAAAGTGTAGTTTTAGATAATTCATTAATTCAATCATTGGATAGACTAAACACAGTGAATTCAAGAGGAAACTTTGAATATAATGGTTATGAATATAGGAAGATTTCCGCAAGCGCTTTTGAACATGATTTTGATACAATACCTTTAACTGATGAAGAATATCATTCAAAGGTTCTTGATTTTCTTGAAGAATACACATACAACTACATTGAAGATTACATTAAACTAAGACCAAATGATGAAAAATCAAAAGTTCTTAAAACATTCGACCTCCATTTGGATAATATTTCGAAAGAAGAACTTGAAATAATAAAATCAAATAATCTTTTAACGATCAAAGTATCATCATCAAACGAAGAAGAAACATCTAGCTTTGATTTCGATATTGATCTTTCTAATTTTGATTTTGATTCAATCAAAAAATCAAAAGAAGTAAGAAAGCATGAACACTTTATTTCAAACTCTAGTGTAGAAATAGAAAA
>ONMY01000201.1 GCA_900318975.1 uncultured Bacillota bacterium
GAAAAATCTGAAGAAGATATTGATTTTATATATAGATACTTGAGGGATAGATTGAAAAAAATGAAACATTTCGGAAAGAAAGATGATTTAATAAATTCTATCTTGAAAAATCTTGAAAAATGTAAAAAAGACTGGGAAAAGGTTTCTGAGGCTATTGAAGGAAAATCTCCGTTTGAAATGTATGAATATTATTTTGAAAAACCAAAGAAAAGTGTTGTATTAGGTGATTCTGGACATAACCATAACAAAGCTTTAAAAGTGGTTTATAAAAATGCACCACAATCACTTAGAGATGTTGAAGAAACAATAGAATTTTGGGTGTAAATATGGCAAATAGACAACAACTTAGAAGATCACAATTTGTATTGGTATATGGTCCGGGATCATTAATTGAAACTACCAATGGGTCAAGATTAATCCCTTCTTTAAAAGGGTTAGGTGACAATTGCAATGATGAATTTTTTGAATACTTTGAATTGAAAGATATTCGTATGAATCAATTACTTAATAGAAAGAATGTTACCGATGATTACGATTGCCGTTTAGTATCTATTCCTTCTAATACTGCTATATCTGATGATAAGCCTAGAGCCATTTATTCCACTTTAGTATTTCCTAAATGGCATATTTGCTATGAAAGAGATCCTCCGATATTATACAATGCTAAAAAAGACAAAAAGGACGAATGTGTTGCAAATCAAGATTTTAAGAAAAAATGTAAGAAATGTAAAAAAGATACTAATCCTAATGTTCGTTTCATTAGAGCTTGCCCTAATGGACATTTGGATGAAGTTTATTGGTGGAAAGAAGTTCATGAAAATCAAAATGAGGCATGTAAATTTGATGATTATTACTACTGGAGAGCAGGTGGTGGAAAATTAGAAGATATCATTATAGAATGTCCAAAATGTGGAAGTACCACAACTATGCATAAGATTTATCTAAATAAACGTAAATGTACTGGTAGACATCCTGAAAACGAAGAATTTGATGCAAAATGGAAAGTAACCTATGGTGAAGATGATCGTCCATGGGATTGTGATGAGAAAATGAGTGTTATACAAAAACAATCCACATCATTAAGAATACCAATAACTAGAACTTTGTTAAAAATTCCAGAAGCAGATAAGCCAATTTTAAATTCATTAGTTAATGGAAAAATGAGAATATATCTTGAAGATAGGGAACCAGAATATACAACAAAAGAGCAAATTATAGAAAAAGCGTATAAATATGCAATAAATGATGTGGACGATATAATAGACTACTTTAAAAACCACACGGTAGAACAATTTTTTGAAGATATGAATAACGGCGGAATAAGAAAAGATTATCACTTCAAAAACGCCATCGATGAAGAATTTGTTGCTCTTAAAGAGAATAAAAAGAGCATAAATTTCAAAAAAGGTGATTGGGAGAGATACCCTTTAAACGTTTTTGGTGATGAATTCCCTATAGAAGTTTGTGGTGTAGACACTCTTACAACAGTTACAGCACAAACCCATTATCAGAGAAAACCACATCCTAAAGAAAATAAGAAAGAGGAAGACGAAGAGGATTATGAATATATTGATGTTGGATATGTTGTTCCGATAGAGGATGGCGAAGAGATTGAAGAAGATGAGTTTAGAATTAAATGGTATCCTGCATATATGGGTGTGGGTGAAGGAATATTCCTCTACTCTAAGAAAAATCCTTTAATAATGTATCCTCAATTAAATGAGACCATAGAAACTTGGAAAAATTCAAATATACCTAAAAATAAAGATAGGGACGAAGTAACAGACCCATTATTTGTTTGGTGGCATACCTTATCTCACGCTTTAATCAAAAGCTTATCATTATCTTGTGGTTATTCATCACCATCCTTAAGAGAGCGTGTTTATATTAATGATGATAGAGAGGGAGGTATACTAATATATAATACATCTCCTGGAGACGATAGTGGTATGGGAGGACTTTATGATATTGTTTATAATAGGGAAGAGTTTGAAAGAGTTTTAGACAATGCAATGGACATATTGCTTAATTGTTCTAACGACCCATTATGTTCAAGTATAAAACAAGTAGACGATTCTGTGAATGGATCAGCTTGTCATAACTGTTTATTGATTTCTGAAACTTCTTGTGAACATATAAATAAGTATCTAGATAGACATTTCTTTATTGGATAAATTAATTATTAATA
>ONMY01000200.1 GCA_900318975.1 uncultured Bacillota bacterium
GCCCTATGACCGTGCGGCTTTCAGCTTTAGACAGAATCGTATAGAGCAAATTAATGCAAATATCAATTGTAGTAATTCTGACGAAGGAGATTTGTTTTTATCACTCTTTTTATATCTGAATTGTTTGGAGCAAATAGGTATACTTTTTTGTCCACTTATTGGTTCTGATAACAACGGGATAGTACGTGCTCTTTCAAGATTTGCATCAGGGTTACTAAACGAAAAAGAAATTGAGGCTCTTAAATGTTTAAGGCATTCCTTGGCACATAGTTTCGGATTGGTTAATGTTTTGCCATCAGGTACGCCTACGCACAAATATCAATTATCTTTAGATGATTCTAGCAGTACAATAATTAGGACTGAGATTACGCCATGGAACAAAGACTATTCGAATAAAGCCGAAGAGACAAGTGTAATTGCTTATGTGTTCTCAATCATTCGATTGGTTGAGACAATTATTAGCAAAATGAAATATGAATATACCAAAGGTACATTGAACTTTATTATTAGTGAAGAAGAAGTAAAATCACGTTATACTATTATATATGCATAACATATTATGAGAGTTCATAAAATATTACGTCATTATAACATTGGATTGACAACATTAAATGAGTATTTGCAAATGGTAGGTCTTGATCAAGTTGATATAAATTGCAACATAAGTGATCACGACTTTAAACTTGTATGCAATTTAATTGATAGTAACAATTCAATACAACACAAAGAGAACTCTAATGCGCAAAATCCCAGTATTAATCTTACTTCCATGGAATTAAGAAAAAAACTTTTAGACGAAATGCCTTCTTTTGAAGACATGGATATAGAACAGCGAAAATACTATTTCAAAATCATTTGTTTTACATATTGGGAAACAATAACAAAATACAAGTTGTTACCTTCTCAACGTAGATATATATACTTTCCTTCTCACACGTATTCAGATAAATCATTTAAAATTCTATATGGATTATATAAAAGTGGGGAACTAAAAGAAAAGGACAAAAATAGAATTGATTTAAAAAATAAATTAGGAGGATTTGAAATTAATATCCAACGGGATTCTGACCTATACAGATTTATACGGAGAAATTATGTTTACAATATTGACGAAGAAAGTTTGGAAGAACAAAAATATCATATTGGAATAATAAAAGAATCTACTCCATTAAAAGATGGGAATGAGTGTCCTCCAAGGACGATTGTTTTTTTTGTTTTTACGGTCGGACGACAATTAAGGTATTTCATGTCAGGAAAAAGAGCTGATTTGGATAATGGAACTCTTGTACTATTTGCATTAGATAAAAATAATACTATCAAAATCACGGAATGTATTCCTGTCCATTTTGATCGTCGTAGAAAAAAACGGATAGTATATGGTCGTCAAGTCGTAGAGAAAATTGTAACAAACCAAGTCTATGTTTACCCCAACATAGATCATGGGAATGATTCTTTATGCGAAAAACATTATATGACTCAAGAATGGATAGATAAGATTTCTTCTCATTCATATACTCTGTTTGCCTATAATGGGTCTGGGTACCACATATACTATAAATGTTTTGATTCAAATGGAGAATTAATAGAAAATGTACATAATTTATGTTACGAGGAATCAGAGTGTATAGTTCACTATTTGCATATAAAAGATTTAGAAAAACAGAATTTACTACTTAAAAATGAAAGTGCATTTGAAGAAGAAGAATGTTTGCCCATATTAACAAAGAAAATAGAAGAATTTTCAGAACAAGTTAATATGATAGATATTGACTCTATTGTCTCAGACTATCATATTTATATAGACACAAATTATATTACAAAAATTGGTGGCGATGACAGAATATATGTATATATGAAGTCAAAAGAAGACAAACGGATAGATTCCTATTTATCACGATTGTTGCCTTCATATTACGAACAATTGCACGAAGATCATGGCTTTTGCAATCTATACACAGACCTATTAAGAAGTGGGGAGCTTGACAACTTCAACAAACAGGCAAAAGAATTAGAAGAAAAGCATAAAAAGGACTTTTTTGAGAAATATGATAAGCAAAAGCACATCAGCAATCTGCTTTGTCATTATATGGATAATAAAAAAAAAAAAATGTATGCTCCTTCGTTTAAAAGAAAAGACAACGAAATAGAAATCGAAAAGTCTCAGGATTGGTTATCACAACACTTTTTAGGGGAATTATATTATACTGTATATTATCTGAAAAGTGAAGATGAAGTTATTGATTGGGTCACAAACTATAACAAATAGAAAAAGAGAATATCATATACACATAGTAAAATAATGAATGAACAAGAAAACAATTCTGTAAGCTCAAAAGATGAATGGTTCCGACTGCTGTCCAAAAGAGGAAAGCTGATCGTACTTGCTATACATAACGAAGGGTATACAGAAGATTTACGGAA
>ONMY01000199.1 GCA_900318975.1 uncultured Bacillota bacterium
TCATTTAATATTTCCTTTGGCACAATCTTTTTTTCAGATTTCTTCAAGATTAAAATTTCAGATACTTATCCTTTCTAATTGAATCAAAGCTCATCATAGATTTAATTCTTGTCCTAACCAATAACCAATACTTCTAATATATGTTCAAGATCATACTGAGAATTTAACCTTTAAATATGGAAAATCATATGAAATAATCTCATATCCATAAATCTTCATCGGTTTTTCTTGGATTTCAGCCTTCCCTTTTCTTGCGTCTTTATAGAGTCTTCTTCAATTCTGTTTCTTTGCACTAAATGTAGGAAGAGGTAATAATACTTCCTTATTTTCATGGTAAATAATTGAATCTAATTTATTTTTTATCACTTCAATATTTGGAATTGAGGTGATGCCTCAATTTATTTCTAATCCGTTCTCTTTTATCTCAAATCTTTCCTCTTTCTCTCGGAAACTTGCATCCCATGTATCTGTTAATAATGAAAAATCAATCGTTGTTTCATATGCTTTATCTAAACCTATCAATTCCGTAAGTTGTTTTGTCCCTTTCCCAACTCAAAGAATCATCAATCAACTTGCCATTGGATCTAATGTTCAACTATGACCTACTTTATCCTGAAAATGAGTCCTAATTATTTTTACGACATCGAAACTTGAAATTCAACTTGGTTTATTACATGCAACAAGCATAATCAGGATAATTACTAATAAATCTTGAGGTATAATAGGGAATCTCAAAATCATTTCAAGGAAAAAGGACTTGAAACCAAGCCCTTTTATCCGAAAGTTTTCACTTTAATTCCGGTTCATGTAAGAGATTAATCCCGTGAACTATTCCAATTAAGAATCGCATTCCAACTAATGCAATGATTGCAAGCACTAGATAATAAATACTCCAGTGTAATGTTAAAATGCCTCGAACCTCACCAAAATAGAATAGAAGACCAGCAAATACAAGTGCCGTTATACCCGGAAGAAAATTACTTTTCCCAGTAAACAAACAATACATCGCATATGCAAATGCAACTGTCGCAACGATGGCCATCGCAATTGTAAGCAATTGGGTTTCTGGAATGTAATACCAGTAATAAAATCCAATTGCAATGAAGACCATCGAAAATCCCCAATAAGCTGATCCTATTAATTTATCTTCTATTGGATACGGAGAATCTGTTGGACAGGAAGCCATTCCTTTACATGCTCCACAGCACATCAGCAACCCAATCAACAAACTCAAAATAACGAGAGGAATGTAAACACCCGCATAGAAGAAGCCTCCTATAGTAAGAACTATACCTAGGATACATACTCCTATACCAATAGTTAATTTGTCAGGCTCTGATATTCCCATATCAATGAGAATCCAGGCGACAATAATTGCCAGAATAGCAAAAATACAGACTAGATAAATCATAAACTCTTCCTTTCTTTTATTGTTTATATTATAATGTTTTATTTTTCTTATCTTAAGATTTTTATTAGTCTATTTCAAGTACCTTTTTAAAAATTGCTAAACTATTATTCATTGCGAAATCTAGATTATCCTCATGTGCTTCAGAAGCATCTGAATCAGCTCAATCTGAAACTGCCTTTATTATATAAGTATCATCTAATAAGCCAAATTCACGAGCAACTGTTGCAACAGCAAAAGCTTCCATTTCAGCAACATCTGCATTATACTTTTCTCGCAATGCATCACATCTTTCTTTTTTATCTACAAATTCATCTCACGTTACACAAATTCAATTTTTATAAAAAGAAAAGTTTAATCCTGTAGTATCAATGTCACAATTTGTGGAAAGTTCAATTCCATCTTTGATATAATATAGATGACTTCCTCCAAAAGGAAGGTATACATCATGTTGATATACTTTATTAATAAAAAAGACATCTCATACTTTAACTTTTTGTCCTTTTATATTTCCAGCAATTCAAACATTAATTATCTTTTTTGCTCAAAATTCATTTATCAATACCGTTGTTCATATTGCTGCTTGAACTTTTCAAATTCATGCTATAGCTAATACAGTATTATCATTCGCATAGAATGAAATATGCTGTAATTTTTTTACAAAATTTAGACCTAGTAAATCTATTATATGTTGTGCTTCTTTATCATATGCTGTTAGGATTCAAGTTTTTTTCATTTTTTTAATCATTATTATAAACAGTTGTAGAATAAAGAAATAAGATAATCTTTCAAATAAAAATTATGATTTCTTACTTGAAAACCGAAATAAAAAACTTAATAAGAATTTATGTAGTTCTGTAGGGAAATATCTTATATATTATCAGA
>ONMY01000205.1 GCA_900318975.1 uncultured Bacillota bacterium
TAAATCACTTCTTACGAAGAGGGCAGCTTGAGGAAGGTTCTTTTCATTTGATGCTTTGGTGTATTCTTCTTTCATTGAAAGAGCTTTGATGCCTTCTACTTTTGATTCGAGTGTTGAAAGTTGTGGTTCACTAACAAGTGCAACAATACTCTTATCTGCAATAAATGCTGACATGCTGTCTTGTACGCTATTTACATAAGATATATTTAAATCAGATAAAGAATTCTTTTCAAACACATATCTTGAGACAATACCACTCATTGCGCTTTCGCCAAAGATTACTATATTTTTATCTTTGATATCATTTAATGTGAAATCTTTATCACTCTTCATTACAAGATAATAGTTACAATCAACAACTGTCGCAAGAAGTTTATAATCCTTATTGTTTATATAGAGTTTTGCACCAAGATTTAGTGGAGCATAGATAAAATCATATGATTTTGATGTGAAGGCAGCCGCAAGAGGGTCTGAACCTTGTACTGCATCGATCTTATAATTGTATGCTTCTTTTTCTTTTTCGATATAGATTTGACTTAAGGCAGGAGTGCCCATTGGTGTTAAAATCTTAATTTCTTCTTTTTCTTTATATTTTGTGCATCCAACAAGGATGAATGATAATAATAATGTGATAACTAATGCTAATATTGATTTTTTCATATATTTTTACCTCCTTGACAATTATACTTTAAAACAATAAAATAGTATGTAACATATGTTACGGAGGTTATACATGATTAATAGATTTACAAATGATTTAATAAAAGATATAAAAATAAATGTTCCCGTAAAGCATTTTAAATATTATGATGAACAAATAATATTCAATGAAGGAGATAAGATTCCTTATGTTGGAATAGTTGAAAAGGGTGGAGTTATAATTAAATCTTCAACAATTGATGGATATGAATTTGAAATAATGTCTGTTGGTCCTGGAATGTTATTTGGAGATATGCTTGCCCTATCAGATAAAAACGTGCTTCCAGGAACGATTTATACAATGAGAAATACCGAAATAATATACATATCTAAGAATAACTTTAAATTATTTCTAGAAACAAATAAAGAATTCTTATCGAGATATCTTAAATATATATCTAATATGAATATAGAAAAAACATATAAGATAAAACTACTTGGTCAACCATCTATAAGAGAAAAAATCTTCTTTTTCCTAAAAGAAGAGATAAAGAAGACTGGTTCTAATACTGTTAAATTACATATGTCTAAAGAAGAGCTTGCATCTATGATGTCTCTAAATAGACCAAGTTTGTCTCGAGAACTTATGAGAATGAGAGACGAAGGATTAATTGAATATGATAGAAATAGCATTACACTTCTCGCGTAATGCTATTTTCTATTATATGCGGTTCCGTTTATTATAACGGTTCCTTCTCTTTTAAATTCATCTATTATTATTTCTTTTACTGAATTACATTTAATTGTTCCACTTTCTGGGTTTTTAATTGAGATGATATCTGAATTAATTTCTGCATCTACTGTTGTATTTTCAAACGCTAAATCACATGCTTCAAGCTTGCAGTTTTTTAATACAACGTTTTTTGCATAACAGAATGGCTGTGTTCCAATTATTGTACAATTAATAAAGGTTATATCTTTAGAATACCAAGCTATGTATTCTCCTTTAATATATGTGTCTTTTACTACAACATTTTCTGAGTGCCAGAAAGCATCTTTAGTATCAAAGTTGGAGTTTTCAATAAAAAGATCTTTTACATATTGGAATGAATACTTTCCTTTTAGTTCAACGTTATCTAATACTATTTTAGAAGATAGGAAGAATGGGTATTCAGATGTTATTGAACTGTTTTCAATTTTTATATTTTTTGATTTCCAACCAAATTCAGGAGATTCAAAAGTTGAATTCTCAATCTCTATATCATTAGATTCTCTTAAAAACTTAACACCATATATCTTTGAATCATATATTTTGGCTCTTTTTGAATACCAAAGTCCTGCACGTGATAAGTTTGAAAGGGTTATATTTTTAAGTGTAATGTTTGTGGTGTGCCAAAAAGGATATCTTAGTTCAAAATAAGAGTCATTAACTTTGATGTTTTTTGATTCTTTTAGTGGCGATTCGCCATCATTAGCTCCTTTGAAACTGCAGTTTTCTATTAATGCACCACTTATTCCATATAGTGATCTTTCTTCGTCATATGTTTTATTTCTTACTTTCTTCATTTGTATCACCGTTTATTTCTTCTTGTGGTTTTTCCTTATCAATTGTGTTTTTAAATATTGTATTAATTATTATTGCGCCAATGGAATTACCTAGTATGTAGATTACAAAATATAAGAATGCTAGTGGGGTAAATGCTTGATATCCGGCAATATAATAGAACAAATTTGCGATACAGTGTTCAAAGCCGCTTAAAATGAACACCATTATACAAATAATTACTATTAATACTGATTTTGTTTTTCGATACATTAACACTGCAAGGTGAATTATTGCCCCACAAAGAACTGAATCAACTATCACTTGATACCATGCTTTATTTAGTTTTGACTCGACAAGACTAGTACATGTTTCTATTATTGAACTATTTGTTAAACCAAATAGTCCAACAACCATAATTCCAACAAAATTGAAGAATAGAATCAAAAGTAGGTTTACTATTGTTTCTTTATCAAATTTAATTTCTCCGATTTTTCCTGTAAAGAGGTTTGCCTCAAGCACAAACACAGAAATTAGTCCAAGAGAGAATAGAAATGCACCAACATACGGATTTCCCTTCCCTATACATGCTGAATATACAAAAGCACCAAGACCTATTAGTATTCCTGCGAGTATTGATTTAAGAATGAGCTTCTTCATGTTTTTCTTCCTCCTTCTTTTTATCTTTGTGTGGTATTTTTATTGATTCAATTAGTTTTCTAAATTTTATTCTTCTTGCATAGTGAACAAATGAAGAACATAGTACAAATCCAAAGCTTATGCCTGCAAGAACCATTAAACAGAGAAGTGCATTATCTAAGAATA
>ONMY01000096.1 GCA_900318975.1 uncultured Bacillota bacterium
ACGTTTATTTTAGAAGATGGTCAATATGCTGATTTTTCAAAGGATGACATTCTCGATTCTTATGCAGAAGATATAATCAATAGTGAAAAAACAACGCCTGATAATATTACTTCATATCGAACGACTAAAGTTGGAGCTTTCTCGAGAGTAATTGGCAATGAATGTGTTGTAATCGATACAGATGCTCCATCTATAAATAATCATATTCCAGCTGAAGGATATCTCTTTACTTCTTTATCTGGTGACAAAATCAGAATGCAGCGTTGTGAAATAGCTAAGGAGAGAATTAGCAACAATAGAGCAGAAATAGATCATCTTCAGGAAATAATAGAGGACGGAACTCTTTTTCATAATCAAATAGGAGAAAATAATCCGATAACAAATAAACTTAAGGCATCTCCTCAGTTTAAGAATAAAGCTTTTAATGACGAACAGATTCAGGCGATAGACAATGCGATAAATACTCCAGATATTTCACTTATTTTGGGTCCCCCTGGAACTGGAAAAACTACAGTAATAAAAGGAATTGTTACTCGTTTTGAAGAGTTATTCAAAAAGAATAATCCAAACGAAACTCCTGATATTCTTATTTCAAGTTTTCAACACGAGGCTGTGGATAATGCTGCAATCGGTATGGAAAATGATGGACTTCCTGCAAATAGAACAGGAGGAAAGAAGAGAGAAGGCAGTAATGTTTCTTTCTATATAGATGATTGGAAAAAGAAGAAAACAAAAGAACTTTCTGAACAATTAGACAAGAACCAGGTTGAAAAAGATGATTCAATAGAAAGTTTAAGAGGACAAATCTTTGCCTGGTCAAAAAAAGGATGCGACTTAACAGAAGGTTTTTCGATTCTTAAAAACCAGATAAATGAAAACATGGTTTCATTGTCTGATGACGTATTAAATGAATCCCGAACATTGATTGCTCAGGTAGAAAATGGTGGTAAAACTGAAGCTATAAAGAGTATCTTGAATGAAGAAGATCAACAAAGAAATATCATTTTATTATCTCAAAGACTCGATAATGAAGCTTTCAAAGATGATGGTGTTAGACATGCAAAAAAACTGAAGATTGCCATAGAAGATGAAGGACTTTTTGATGATGCTGATGTTGAACCTATTAAAGCAGTGATTTCTTCTGAAGGCGAAGATGCAGAAATTTTCAAAAAATATGTTGAGACTGTCAACTTTCTAAAAGAACACTATCTTAAAGAAGATGTGAAGATACAGGAAGAAAAGGTAGATATTCCTCATCAGTTAGAACTCTTGTTAAAACGTATTGATGGAGAATTAAAGAATAAGAAAATTGAGAATTTAAATGATTCAATGGCAGCTGAAACATTAATCCTTAGACAATATCTCGAAATGATACAGGATGATGCCGAAATAAAGAGAATTGTTGAGTCATATTCAAGTATCAATGCGGCTACTTGTCAGCAGTCTATGGATATAAGAAAAGGTGCGATAGATAAAAAATATGATTTAGTAATCATTGATGAAGCAGCACGTGCAAATCCTTTAGATTTGATGATTCCTATGGCTATGGGTAAAAAAGTTATTTTGGTAGGAGACCATAAACAGCTTCCTCATATGTTATCTCCGGAGGTAGTTAAGGAATATCGAAAAGAAGGAAATACTGAGCAAATGCAAGTATTGGAAGAAAGTCTTTTTGAACGTTTATTCAATACACTTGAAGCTTCCGGCGCAAAAAAACGCACAACTCGACTTACAAAACAGTATCGAATGAATCCGATAATAAGTAATTTTGCAAGTAAATGTTTCTATGAAGAAAAAAACACTGATGTTGGTCTTGATTCTTCAGAAGTAAAAGTTGAAGAAAAGCAGGCTAATCTTGGTATGTATAAAGATAAACCTCTTGTATTTCTTGACTTGCCACAGGAAACTTTTGATGCAGAAAAATCAGGAGTAAGTAAATCTCGTCCTGCTGAAGCTAAAGTAATTATGGATGAAGTTGTTAAAGTCTTAAAAAAAGATCCTAATAAATCTATCGGAATCATTACTTTTTATAGAAAGCAGGTTGATGTTATAAACGAATATAAGATTAATCTTACAGATGAACAGAAAACTAGGGTTGAAATTGGAACAGTGGATGCCTTCCAGGGAAAAGAGTTTGATGTCGTTTTCCTTTCTTGTGTAAGGGCAAATAACTATTCAGAAGATGATTTACATAAAAAAATTGGTCATTCAAGTGATAAGAATCGTTTATGTGTATCCTATACCCGTGCTCGACAATTACTGGTGACTGTAGGTGATAAAGAAACTATGTCTTTTATTCCAGAAATGAAAGAATTGATTGAAATTTGTGAAAAAGGAGATGTAGGTTATTATGAACTTATTAAATAGTAAAACAGTATTTTCATTTGGACCATTCAAACAT
>ONMY01000242.1 GCA_900318975.1 uncultured Bacillota bacterium
GAGGGATTACCGATATATGAAACATTACATGATTGACAAAACGAAGAATATCGGAAATGTTATTTTCGTAGTAGAAGGCGGGCGCCCAGAAACTGGCGGGACAGAACTAAGGCTATTAAAAAAGATATTTGCAGATATTTTAGATTATGAGGTTCAGGAATTAAGAAGGGGATCTGAAGAATTTATTGGACATGGAAAAAACTCGCAATTTCACGTATTTGCGTTAAATCTTCCCAAGAACCAATTGACGGCATTAAATGAAGAGGCACTCGATGAGCTGTTTTGCAGGTTAAAAGAAGATTTTGATATTAAACCTGAAGATTGTCCAATTTTCTTCCTATATGACAGAGACGTTCTTAGCTATCATAGGAACGAGCTAAGAGGGAAGTATGTAAAAAAGTATACAGATCCTTACGGCAATGAAAGTGGTGATCAGGGACAACTTTTATTGAGTTATCCTTCGGTAGAAAGTTTTTTGCTGTCCTGTATTCGGGATAATGCTTGCATGAACAATGCATGTATGGGAAGAGATGCAAAGACTTTGCTTAAAAACGCAATATGTCACGAAGATGCGGATATAAATAACCTGCATCAACGGATAGTAAATTTGGTGTTCTCAGAGGATGCGTTTGAAGCAGAAAAGCGATTGATTCGTTCTATAAATGAAATGGATAAGGGACTAGATCTAATTGGTGCAGGAGCATATGATTTGGATAATTTGGGCCCTACGATGCTTAATGTGTATGACGCTCAGCAACAAAAATACAATTCGGAGAATACGTTTACAGTGCTTTCTCTTATTGGTATGGCACTGCTTGAATTAGGTGTAATTGTAGAGTGCGATGAGGCTAGTTAATCTAGTAACTAAGAAAAACTGATGCAGACAAAAGTAACATAGGTATATATAATAATGCAATTTGAAAAACACAAAAAAGCAGTACAAACACTTAAAGAAATTGATAAGAATCCAGGGAACTATCTGATAATACACTATTCGTGTGAAAGCTTTTATGATATTACAGACGGACATACACCACGAATAACATCGATAGCAGTATATTCATATAATACAGCACAAACAGAATCCTTCTCTATTCATAAAACAGCTGAGAAAGAACGAATTGGATTTGATGAAATAGAAGATAAATATGATCAGCTTGAAAGAGACATGCTTGACGAGTTTTTCGAGTTTGTGCAAGAACATAAGACGATGAAGTGGATACATTGGAATATGCGAGATATTAATTACGGATTCAAAGCAATTGAGCATAGATACGAAGTGCTGGGTGGGACACCTATAGTTATAGAAGACTCCAGCAAAATAGATATATCAAGACTGTTTATTCAATGTTATGGAGTTAACTATATAGGACATCCTCGTTTAGAGTCACTTTTAAAAAAGAATAATATAAAAGCAAAGGACTTTTTGCCTGGAGCAGAAGAGGCAATAGCTTTTGATAATAAAGAGTATATTAAACTACATCAATCTACATTGAGAAAAGTGGATGTTATTGCTAGTTTATTAAATCGAGCAATCGACAATGCTTTGAAAGTAGAATCAAAGTGGTGGGAAATCTATGGACTATCGCCGCAGGGATTATATGAAAGAATAACTAGCAGATGGTGGTGCCAAATTATACTTGCAGTTGCATCAATAATCCTTGGAACCATTATTGAACACTATGTGCTGTAGAAGGCGAATTACAGTGATGTTCAATATAAAAGCTAAAGGAATAAGGAGAAAATGAGTAATACATATCAACGAACAATCAAATTCTATTATTATGTACCTAAAGTGTATAAAAAAACAGATAAAAATGACTTTGAATGGAAATATCTCTGTGAGTTTAATGTTCGGGATTGGCTTGCAGAAGTCTTTAAAGATGGACAGGTTAAAAGCAATATAGAGTTAACAGATTGTATTGTTAATTTGGAAAGCATAAAAAAGATAGAAAATGATTTTTATGCATTTAGAATATATAAATTAAGAGATACAAATATTCCGTCTATAATTAAAGAAGGTGAAGATGCCGTACCTATTGACTTGGACCCTGATGAATATGTTGGTGAAGATACTACAATGCTCTATGATAATTCTCAAGGTATTTTGATGATGCAAAGTAATAGAATGTCTATAGGTAGAGCCAGGTTAGAAAAGCTAATGACTGAAAGCTTAGATGATCAAAACAAGCGCGTATCTTTAAAGGCAATAGCTCGAAAAACAGATGTTTCCGGGTTTAGAGGTAAGAAGCTTAAAACAATAGAATTCTCTGTGGAGAATTTAGATTCATTGGATGAGGCTTATCAAAAAGGCGGCTTATTGGAAACAATTAAAGAGTACAAAAAATATAGTGGATATTCATTCAGTATTAAAATAAGTGCAGGTAGAAAAAATGAAGATACACTTGATATCAATAATGCTCTAGATGCAATACAGGAATTAACTGATAATAAGCATTTAGTTAATAAAGCAAAGGTACGACTAAAAGACGATGAAAAGCCAAGGATGGAAGAAATAGATTTGCTTGAGAACATACTATACGATACGATTTCATTTTCAATTGAAAATAGACAACCATTAAGCTTTAATTTGGCAACAATGAGAATGGTAAGTACATATAAAGAAAGACTAAATGAAATCAAGATACTACTTCGTTAATACTTAGCTTCTTAAATTTAAGGGGGGATAGTAGATGCAGAAGGAAAGAGCATATCCTTTCGGCATAGCATTTGTGTTTACATTTGCCGCTTGGGTTTTCAATATTAATTATATTTCTGATAATAGACTATTTGAGGCATTAAATGGCATACTAACCGTTACAACATTAATAATCGGCTTTTGGGGAGCTGTATTTCCACTTGTATTAAATGCCAAAAATGAAATAAAGGCAGTAAAAAGAGTGTTTGATATAGATAAGAACGGTTTGTATTACGAGTATATGTATGTAATGCTGCTGTCGGGGATGTTCCTGATTATAACAACTATATCTGCTTATTTCAGGGATAGTTATTTAGGCACGATATATTATAAAAGCATATTCTATATTCTTGTTTTCCTTTTTGTGTTCTTTATATGTGCTACATTTAGATGTTTAAGTATTACAATTCACCTTGTGTTTTTAAATAATAATATATCAGAAGACGATACAGTTCATAAGAGAACAGAGCTAATAGAAAGATTTGAAGAAGAATTGAAGAATACTGATGAATACAAATAGACGGGATATGAATA
>ONMY01000154.1 GCA_900318975.1 uncultured Bacillota bacterium
ATTCGGCGGAATTATAAAAGCATCTGAAGATTTAGCACAAATTCAAGCAAAACCAGAAGAACAAAGAAGCGAGCAAGAAAAGAAAAAGATATCTTGTTTAGAACAATTAAAAGAAAAAGAAATTAGTTCTGAAAGTAAATTAGATGCTTTATTAGAATTAACAATTCCAGAAGAAGATAAAGATATTTATCGAGAAAGATATGATGTAAATCATAAATTGATAGAAGAAGATGTAAAACTAAAAACGGAGATTACTGGTAAAACAGCAAAGAATCCTATCAGGATTAATAGAAATAATATTGGTAGAGCAGTATTCACAGGAGAAAAAGCTGTAACTGGTCAAGATTATGCAAAAGGTGTTGAAATGCTAAGACGAGACCTAGAAAGAGGAACATTTGATAGAACTTCGGCATAGGTTGCAATAGACATTTAAGAGGAGTAAGTAAGAGTTACTCCTTGTTTTTTTATCTAGAAGGTGGCAAAAATTTCCAAAATATGATATAATAGTTGATATTTTTAGATTCGCAGAAAGGAGGAGTAATGTTCGACGATACTAGTGAATGGAGTGAATGGAGAAAACTAGGTGATTTTAACGACGTGATTGAATGGTATAAAAGACACTTAAGTATAGTAAAAGAAATGAGACCACTTGGAAAATTCAAGGTCCATATGGATGAGTTTAATGGTGGAACAATTGCAAGTAATAGAGCAAAAATTAACAATATAGGTGTTAATATTGCGCAAAATTTTGACTATATAGAGAAGAATTGTCCTGATAATATCGATGAATTGATATTAAGAGAATTAGATGACTATAAAAAAGAAGCAAGGACATTAGATAAAGGAAAATATAGCACTCAAGTAGTAGTGCAAGGTGCAGCTATTTTTAGAGAGTTGTTTAAAAAAGCAATGCGAGATAATAATCTTACTCCTTTTGAAACTTTAAAGCAGATTCGAAATGCTTTCTTACATGGAAATTATGTAATAAGAGTAAAACCAAAGATTGAGCGAGGAATATCTCGAATAGATATAACAAAAGAAGACGGAAGCATAACACATGCTGAAAGAATGTATGCGGACAAAGAGATTCAACTACATAGTGCAAAAATGGATGCTACATTCTCATCTGGAGAAATAATGGCATTTATGGATACTTTGTTTTATAACATCAGTTCAAAATATACAACTGGAACTAAAGAGTTTACTACTTCAAATAGAGAATATGCATCTTGTAAGAATGAAGCTTATTTACGAAAATTTATAGATAGTCTGCAATCATATTATATTATTCCAACAGAGACAGATGGAAAAGGAAATGTTTATGAGATTATTTCTTTATTTCCAGATTTAGCTGATACAATAAAGAACATGCAAAGATCGAATAAAACAAACCTATTTGCTATAAAGAGTATTCCTGAAGAAAAAATGAAACAAAGAAGAGAAGATTTTGAAAGATACATTAGATATATTGGCAAGGATAAGTGGCAATACATTTTAAGTAGAGGTTTGGCTACGGACTTATTTGATGATGTATTTCAATCACGATATGATGAAAAAATCACTACTATTTCTTTTACTAGTGAATATGTTGCTATGATGGATCATTGGTATGAATTAGCACTAAAGGATGAGAAGATGTATGATCTAGGATATCTTCAAACGGCAAAGATAAGTTGTGAAACACCATTTATTTATTCAGATATGTTATTAGGAGTACTAAATTATGCATGTGGCTATTTAAAAGCTAATAATGCAGAAAATGATAATATATTTGAATATCATAATCTTAAAAATCTTGATGGAATTACTCCATCAATTGATAATGATAGAGTCCCATCTATTAAAAAAGATGTTAGTGGAGAAGAAAAAGCAAGAAAACTACAACTAGCAATAGATGGATACAAAGCACAGTTAGCTAATATAAATAAAGAACTAAAAAGAGTTTGCGATATAATTTGTGATCTTAATGAAGATGATCCAAAGCAAAACAAGAAGAGAATTAAATTTAGAGGGTACTTAGAAGAAGGCTTATTAAAAGAAGAAGAAGTAAAAAATAAGATTTTCAAGTTAACAGTAAGAAAAGAAGAATATAGTGAGAACTATACAGATTATTCAGAACTGTTTAGACATTTAAGAAATAGCATTGCTCATGGAAGATACGAGATTGAATATAATGAAGCATTTGCTAATAACAACTTTGAAAAGATTAAGTTTACTTTTAGTGACTATAATGAAGATAATATTAAACAAGAAATTCCAGACTTTAAGATAGAATTAACCCCAGCAAAGATTATGCGTATAGTAGATAGTGTTCAAGCAAGAGTTAATGAACAGTTAACAAAGGAAAAACAAATAGGTAGAATTACTAGAACAAGAATAATAGATACACTGGGAATTTCAGATGAAGACTATGAAATGATGAAACAAGCGGTAGCAATCAAAACGAAAAATGGAAAAGTAGAAGCGGGATTAAAGGAAAAACTAAAAGAAAACAATAACAAAAAGGATATTGATGAAAGATAGGAGTAAGCGAAGCTTGCTCCTTTTAAAGGCATTTGAAGAATATAATAAAGCAAAAGATGATAAGATAGTTTATATGTCAATAATTTCATATGTTTTGAGTTTAATTGTAAAAATGGCAAATATATAATTAGAAAAATTGGGTTATTGGCTTTTATAAAAAGGAATGGTTAGTATGATAGATAAAGTTTTTGAGTATAAAAAACTGAACGATTTTAATGATGTAATTGATTGCTATAAAGAATTAATAGTAAAAACAAAAGAAATGAGACCAACGCAACACACTAGTAGTGTGTTGTTATTTGGAGATATTAAATCAAAATATTCATACAATCGATTCAGACTTAATAGCATAGGAGTGAATATAGCGCAAAATTTTGATTGCATAGAAAAAAATCATCCCGAAAACATAGATGAATTGATTTTACAAGAACTAGATAGATTACTACCACCTCTTGATGATACAGAGAAAATGATTTGGAGAAATCTAGATAGAATACTAGAAGTTGATCCTGAAAATTGGAAAGAAGCAATGGCGGAAGGCCTAAAAGAACTAACACCAGTAGGCACAGAAAGATTGATGCATAAACAGATTGGAGAAGTTCTTATTTTATCTTTAAAAAAGATAATGGCAGATAATAATCTTACACCATTTGAAACGTTAAAACAAATTAGAAATGCATTGTTGCACGGTAGTTACTCAATAATTACTAAAACTGATGAAAATGCAGTAGTGTGGTATGATAAGAGGAATGAAAATGAGATAAAGTTTATTTCATGGCCTGAAGCCATAAAAATGCAAAGTCCAAAAATG
>ONMY01000161.1 GCA_900318975.1 uncultured Bacillota bacterium
CCAAAAAGAATCAATGGCATAATCCATATCCAGTTAGATCTTTTGAGTTTATAGAAATCAGCTTTTAAATAATTAGAAAATTTCATCGTGACTCTTTGGACCTCCTAACATAGATATTAATTGTTCTTCTAAGTTGCCATCGCATTTAGCTACTTCTGTAACTTTAACACCACCCATATTAAATGTATCTTCAATATGAGAGATAGTTTCATCTTCTTTGAAGATGTGTATTGTATTTCCTGGTAAGATTTGGAAGTCATTTCCGTTTACAAATGTTTGGGCGAGAATAGGTACAGCTTTTTTAATATCGTCTACAACAACTCTAATAAATGGTCTTGACATCTCGTTCAATTCTTCGCCTCTTATTTCTCTAACAAGCTTTCCGTTGGACATAATGCCATAACATGTTGCCATCTTAGTTAATTCTGCAAGTAAGTGAGAGGAGATAAGGATTGTAACATCACATTTTCTGTTTAAATCCATTAATAGTTCTCTAATCTCATAAATACCTGTTGGATCCATGCCATTTACTGGTTCATCTAAAATTAGTATTTTAGGATTACCAATTAAAGCCATAGCAATTGCTAGTCTTTGTTTCATTCCTAAAGAGAAGTTTTTAGCTTTTTTATTATCTTCTGTGTCTAATCCAACACAAATTAAGAGTTTTTTAAGTCTTTCATCATCTTTGATTCCAATAGATGTTGCAGTAAACTTCATATTTTCATATGCAGTAAAAGATGGATCATATGATGGGAAATCTATTAAAGAACCTATTCTTTTTAGTGCTTCATCTTGTGGGAGTTCTAATTCATCATCATAGATGGATAGTGAACCAGATGTTGGTTTTTCAACTCCTGTAATCATTCTAAGAAGAGTAGTTTTTCCTGCACCATTTCTACCGATTAAGCCGTAAATATCTCCTTTGTTTAATGTAAGGGATACTTCATCTACAACCTTAGCATCTTTGTATACTTTGGTTAGTTTGTTTGTTGTAATTGCTTTCAAAATCTTTACCTCTAAAATTAAATTGCATATATATTACAAGATTTTGAGTTAAAACTCAACAATTTCTAATAAGATTAATTTTTGTAATAACTTTTTTATAGAAAATTTAAATTAGTCAATTTTATCATTTTAGTTGGTTAGAATATCGATTTTTAAAGAATTTGAAGGTATTTTTTGCAATACAACAAAAATGTTGTCAACAAAAATGTTGTAAATAATTTTGGGCAAAAAAAATGGAGCGGATGACGGGAGTCGGACCCGCCTCACAAGCTTGGGAAGCTCGTGTACTACCGATGTACTACATCCGCAAAACTACGATTATTCTATAAATATAGAGTTTTTTTGTCAATTTTATACAATATTGTATTTTATTTTCATTGACTTTTTGCGCACGTAATAACTATAATCTTACAAAAATTATTTTATTTATATAGAGGAAATTAAAAAATGTACAAACCAGTTGATTCAAATCTTAACTTTGTAGACAGAGAGAAAGAAGTTCTACAATACTGGAAAGAAAACCACATCTTTGAAAAGAGTGTAAAGATGAATGAAGGCAAAGTCCATTTCAGTTTTTATGATGGACCTCCAACAGCAAACGGAAAACCACATATTGGTCATATTTTAACTAGAGTTATGAAAGACATTATCCCACGTTATAAGACAATGAAGGGATATTATGTTTTAAGAAAAGCAGGTTGGGACACACATGGTCTTCCTGTTGAAATCGAAGTTGAAAAGTTATTAGGTATAAATGGCAAACCACAAATAGAAAAATATGGTATTGAACCTTTCATTAATAAATGTAAGGAATCCGTATGGAAATATAAGGGTGAATGGGAAAAAATGTCTGATCGTATTGGATACTGGGCAGATATGGATAATCCTTATATCACATATGATGACAACTATATTGAATCTGTATGGTGGGCATTAAAGACTATTTCAGATAAAGGTCTATTATATAGAGGACACAAAATCGTCCCATATTGCCCTCGTTGTGGAACAGCACTTTCATCACACGAAGTAGCACAAGGATATAAAGATGTAGAAGAAACATCTATCTTTGTTAAGTTCAAGGCAAAAGATCAA
>ONMY01000210.1 GCA_900318975.1 uncultured Bacillota bacterium
AACCCTAGGGTCAACTACAGCGTACATGAGATCAGATAATAGAATACCCATTACTGAAAGAGCCGCTAAGAACATGTTATATGTCATAATTACTGGAATGTCACCTTGTGTCATCGCATTAAGGGCGTATTTACCGATACCCTCAAGGTCGAAGACAGTTTCCGTAATCATTGCACCAGAAAAGAGCGATGGAATTAGTCCTGCAAGTGATGTAACAAGCGGAATCATCGTATTTCTAAATGCATGTTTGTATATTACTCTTTTTTCACTTAAACCTTTAGCTCTTGCGGTTCTAATATAATCTGAATTTAGAACTTCAAGCATATTGGTTCTAGTCATTCTCATTCTTGCACCAATTGAAAGAATTACGACTGTTAGGATTGGAATGAACATATGTCTTGCATAGTCGACGAATGCTTCCCATGCGCTATCATAGGTTATTCCTGCGGTTTTCATTCCTGATACAGGGAACCAACCGAGTTTATTTGCGAATAAATCTTTTAATACTTGGCCAAAGAAGAATGAAGGGAGTGATATACCGATTAATACTAAGATTGTAATAATATAGTCTCTTAAAGAATACTGATGTGTTGCAGCAGTTATTCCAAGAGGAATTGCGATTAAGAATTCAAATACAGTAGCTACAGCCGCAACGAAGAAAGATGTACCCATTCTATCTTTATCAAAGATTTCAGATAGAACTGGACGCTGATTGATGAATGATTTACCAAAATCTAGGTGTAATGCACTACCTAGCCATTTGAAATATCCTTCAATGATGGTTCCATCAAGACCATAGGTCTTGTACATCTGTTCTATGAATTCGTCTGAAGTTGTTGCCCCAGCTTGATAGAGATTCAATATCTTCTGCTCAACAAAGTCTGTTGGCATGCATCTTAAAAGGGCGTATAAAACGAATGATACGCCAAGTAAGATGAGTATTGAAATCAATATCCTTTTAATGATGTATTTGAACATTAATGCTCCTTAAATTATTTTACTAGTTCAATCTCCCAAATTTTTTCAAGAGGTGATGTGTATGGATTAATATTGCTGTTTAGACCAGTGATTGCTTTAGAATTGTATGCATATAAAGTCTTTCTTTGATATACAGGCATTTCTACTGCGAGGTCTAATACATATCCCATTGCCTCTTCATACATTGCTTTTCTTGATTTTTGATCTGTAATTGATCTTGCATCATCAATTAATTCTGAGAGTTTGTTTATAATTTGATTTTCAGTTCTATATTGTGATTGGTTGCTTAAGATTTCTCTATAACCCCAAGCATATACTGATGTAGCTGATGAATTCTTATGATATACCTGATACATATCAGGATCAATTGTTGAACCCCATGCAGCTGCCCACACTTCAAGTGAACCTGTTGCGAGTTTTGTTAGAGCTTGAGAGTCAGCTTTAACTTCAACATTCCATCCCATATCGTTTAGGATTTCAGATGCTTGTTTGAATACTGAATATGTAGGGTGTTCTGTGATTGATGAACCGGCAATTGTGAATTTGATCTTGAGCTGTGAATCACCAGCTGTAACACCTGCAAGTGCCATATAACGGCTAATCTTTTCTTTTGCTTTATCAAGGCCTTCCCAGTTTGTATAGTCGTGATTATTGTATTTTGATGTGATTCCATCGTCTTCAAATGGATATGCCCAGCTTACTGTACTCATAGGCCAGCTGATATTCTTAACTGTACCTGATTCATAGTAACTTAAGGCAAGTGATGTTTCCATCGCAGACATGATGGCTTTTCTAATATTTAGATTTGGAACTTTACCAGCGTTAACACCGATATAACCATAACCGAGTTGCCAAGAATCGAGTTTTTCAATTCCATCTTTCTTTAGGCCTGTAAGTCTTTCTGAGTTTGCTTTAGTGAACTGTGGAGTAATGAAATCTACTTCACCGCTTACGAGTTTATCGATTGCGTTTGCGCTTGATACGATTTGGAGTTGTAATTTTTCAGTTTTAACATTGAACATGAAGTTCTTGTTAGCTTTATAGTAGATGATGTTACTTCTAACAAAGTTATCTCCAGTTGGATGATCGCTTCCATTTTCATCTGTTGCTTGATATGAACCTGCACCTACTGGAACTTCAACGTGTTCTTTAGATTGAATAACTTTGCTTTGGAAATCACTTGATGCATATTCAACACCAAATTTATTGTTAGCGATATCAACTTCTCTTCCATTTGGATGAGTGCTATCTGCAGTATAGTAGTGAACTGGTGCTACAGAGAAACCAAAGTTGTAGATTGCTTTTGGATCTGTTCCAACAAGAGTGATTTGTAAAACATCATATTCATCTGCGCCTTTTACAGTTCCATCTGGATTATGATCATGACATACTTTATAAGTTGTGCTTCCAATAGTAACGCTACTAACATCTGTTGTATGACCAAGTGATACGATACCTTCAATATTCTTATATGTGAGTTCATCAGCTGATGACATGTTGTTATGAAGAATGATATCTCTTGCTGTTGCTGTAAAGATAGTTGTAAGTGTACCTGCAGTTCCCCAGTAAGAAAGAACATAATTCAATTGGTTTTTAACTGTATCATTATAAACTCTATTGATTGCTTCTTCTTCAGTTTTATATTTGCTTACGATATCTGCATTTTCAAATTTTTCAATAACGGTTTTATCCTTTTTACCCATTACATCTTTATAAACTGGTGTGATATAACCTTCGAAAAGGAAATATTTGAAGATATCATTTGATAATTCATTTGCCCAGTCTTTGTATGGTGCAGTTGTAAGATCGAATGATTCTTTAGCTGCAGAATAATCCATCTTTAATTCTTCTTTGAATTTAGTTAAGGCAAGTTCATAGTCTTCTTTTAGTTTAGCTCTATAATCACTATCAGTCATAGTACGCTTTTGAGCATCAGTTGCAACTGCTGATTTATAACCTTCAGTTACATCCCATGTGCTAATTGCGGCTTTCATTTGTGTTTCATTTAAGCTATAACTATTTTGAGTACCTTCGATTAAACCATTTTCTTCGAAAACGAGGATTAATTCTTCAAGTCTATTTTGTGCAAGAACTGATGCTTGATTTGAGATTGCATCTTCTGCAGATGATGAAGAATCTGAATAGTTCTTTTGAGTTCTATATTGTGTTAAACCTTTAATCTTGATTGAATACATTGTAGATGAGCCAGTGTATACTGGGTCTAAATATTCATACATATTGAATAATACATCATTCATTGTTAGAGGAACACCATCAGAAAACTTTAGTCCATTCTTTAGAACGAATGTATAGACAGTATCATCACCAACCATCTCTTGTTTATAAGCTTTTACTACTGTTGGAAGATCGTCTCCACATGCAGTTTGACCATTACTATCAGTTGTAAGCATACCGATTTGTGTCATTCCTGTAACTTCCATATCAGCGCCTGATGT
>ONMY01000095.1 GCA_900318975.1 uncultured Bacillota bacterium
AAAGAATGAAATATGTTAAGGAAGTAAAAGCATATAAACAACAAAACAATCTTGAAATAGAAGATAAAAAAAGAGAAGAATATATGAAATCTTTATATTCTAAGGATTTAAAAGAATATAAAGAAGAATATATACTCCTTTTAGAAAAAATATTAGAATTAAGCAAAAATTCAATGAAATAATTATATCATTACTTGATATAATGAATATGTAAATTATCATAAATAGGGAGGTTAAAATGAAAATAAGACGACTACCCGTACTTCATATAGAGGGCTATAAGGAACAGTCTATTACGACTGCACCGAAAGAGTTTTTAAAGCCTGAACACGTCTATATTCCAACTCTTCTTCCAAGTCCAATGGATGTTAAAGTGGAAGTTGGAGACCATGTACTTCTTGGTGAAGTAATAATGGAATCAAGAGGAAGGTTCCCATATCCAGTTCTATCACCTATTAGTGGTACTGTGACAGGAAAGGTTAAGAAATGGTATCCATCAAATAAGATGTCTGATATGCTTGAAATCACAAATGATTTTAAGGAAGAAACCGTAGATACATTTAAGAATCTAGATCCTGAAAACATGACAAGAGAAGAACTTGTCGAAATCATGAAAAAATCAGGACTCGTTGGGCAGGGTGGTGCAGGTTTTCCTGCATATGTTAAATATTCAACTACTGAAAAAGTTGATATGGTAATCATAAACCTTGCAGAATGTGAACCATTTATTACCTGCGACTATACTTGTGTTCTTTATAATGCACAACTCTTCATTTATGGTTTTAGATATCTTTTAAAAGCCGCAGATTGTAATCAAGGTATAATCGCAATCAAAAATAAAGACATAAATGCTAAGGTAATAGATTATTTAACACCTCTTCTTGATTCAAACATGAGAATAGAGCTTTTAGAAGATGTTTATCCTGCAGGATGGGAAAGATATACAGTTGAAACAATTTCACATAAAACTTATAAAGCACTACCTATAGAAGCTGGCGTAATAGTATCAAATGCATCAACATGTTACTCATTCGCAAGGATGTTAAAAGAAGGAATTCCACCAACAGTTAAATATTTAACCATTACTGGTGATGCCGTTAAGAATTCAGGTAATGTTCTTGCTAAGATTGGTTCACCAATCCTAGAAATAGTTGAACTATTTGGCGGCCTTAAAGAAGGACATAATCCAGAAAACACACATATAATTGCTGGCGGACCAATGACAGGTAAATCAATGTTCTTCCCTGATTTTATTACAACTCAAACTCTTGGTGCTGTAATATTCCTTGAAAACAAGAATAAAGATAAGAAGCAGCTTGAGTGTCTTGGATGTGGAAGATGTGCTGAAAGATGTCCATCATTCCTAACACCTGTTGAGATTAAGAAAGAACTCGCTGTTGGAAACATTGAAGAATTAAAGAAATTAAATGTTACAAAATGTATACAGTGTGGACTATGCTCATTTGTTTGTCCATCAAGAATAGATTTAACATATTCTGTTGGTAAAGCAAAAGAAATGGTTTTAAGGCTCGGGAGGAAATAGTTATGGCAACAAAATATTTAGTAACTAATGCCCCTTATCTTAGAAGCGCAGACCATGGAAGATCAACTCATACTGTTATGAGAGATCTCTTAATTGGTCTTTCACCTGTAATTCTATTCGCAATCTTTAAAAACGTTATAATGGTCTTTATAAAAGGCACATATGTATCCGTTT
The DNA here is from genome assembly GCA_900318975.1 of uncultured Bacillota bacterium. Lineage (GTDB taxonomy): Bacteria > Bacillota_I > Bacilli_A > Izemoplasmatales > UBA1188 > UBA1188. The sequence continues at coordinate 1,718 of ONMY01000095.1, forward strand.
TACAAGCAATTTATCCTCTTATTACTCTAATAGTAGGCCCACTAACTTCAGCACTAATAGAAATGTTATGTCTCTTTATAATGAAGAGAAAAGAAATCACCAAATTTAGCGATTTATTAGAAGAAGTTAAAAATGGATTTGGGTTCTTCCCAGGTCTCTTTATAGTATTAATATCTCCAGTATATATCAATATGTGGGTATTAATAGTATCTATCGCTGTTGGTGAAGTTGTTGGTAAGATGCTTTTCGGTGGATTTGGTCAAAATATCTTTAACCCAGCTATCATCGGAAGAGCATTTATGGCCTTTAGTTTTTCAAACTTAATTGGTGTATCTTGTTTTGATCCATCAATGAATTCATACCTTAATGCTTATGAAGCATCAGTAGTAGATGCAGTTGCTGGTGCAACTCCACTAATACGTTATTCAACTCTTACTGATGTAAGTTATGTTGGTGCTGTTGAACCATTTGGGAATCTCTTAGATTTCTTCCTTGGTACAATCCCTGGTTGTCTTGGTGAAACAAGCTTCCTTGCATGCCTAATTGGATGTATCTATCTATCAGTAAGAAAGGTAATTGATTATAAAGTTCCACTAATTTATGTATCAGTAGTATTCCTAAATACATTAGTAGCTGGTCTCTTTATGGGACAAGGTATCTGGTATCCAACTTTCCAAATATTATCAGGTGGTCTAATGTTTGGTGCTGTTTATATGGCGACTGAACCTGTTACATCACCAAAGACAAACCTAGGACGAGCAATGAATGCGATGATGCTAGGTGTATTAACTGTTCTATTTAGACTTGTTGGAAATAACCCAGAAGGTGTTGCAACCGCAATCGTTACAATGAATATCTTCGGTCTTGTGATCAATAGATATGTTGTAAGAGTAAGAGTAGATGGAAAACTTGATAAGAACGAAATTCCAGGTTTAGTAATATTCCTCTCGATATTCGTTTTAATCTTCATCTACAACATTATTATGATTGTCTAGGAGGTAAAACCCATGAAAAAGAATTTAATTACCGGCCTAGTGCTATCAGTATTTGCTCTTATTTGTGGTCTATTATTATCAGTAGTAAATATGTTTACTGCACCAGTAATAGAGGCAAGAACTGAAGAAAAAATAAATAATTCAATTATGGAAGTATGTGAAGTTTATAAAAACAATAAAGACACATACACAATTGATAAAGAATCAATTAAACATGATGAAGTAGATTCCGTTTATCTTGTAAAGGATGAAAACGGAGAAAAAGTTGAAGTGATCTATGTTGTTAGTGCAAAAGGATATGCATCAACTATTCAGATGATGATATCTGTAACTAAAGAACATAAAATTGAAAGATCTGTCGTTATATCTTCGGCCGAAACAAAAGGAGATATAAAGACACATGATTTCATGATGGATGGAAAAGATTCACTAGCTGACTTTGATAAGCTTTCTGGATCAACCATTTCATCTAAAGCAGTAAGAAAATGTTTCTATACTGCTCTAGATTTATCTTATGAGGATCTTAAATAGGGGGTATTATATGACAAAGAAAGAAAACTTCCTAAAAGGATTTATCAAAGAAAACCCATTATTTGTATTACTACTTGGTACATGTCCTGCCCTTGCGATTACAACATCGCTTGAAAACGCATTTGGTATGGGTATTGCATTTATCTTTGTGCTAGTAATGAGTAATACAATAATTTCACTAATCAATTCATTTAAAAAATTAAAAGAATTAATTCAACCAGTAAGAATAGCTGTATATATCGTAATAATTGCTAGTCTAGTTACAATTGTTGAAATGATCATGCAAGCGTATCTTCCAGATTTATACAATTCATTAGGAGTATTCATTTCTCTTATTACTGTTAACTGTATAGTTCTTGGAAGAGCGGAAGCATATGCATCACAAAACACTGTCTCAGATTCAGTAATAGATGGTATTTCAATGGGACTTGGATATACACTTGCGCTCATTATTATATCTCTTATAAGAGAGTTCCTTGGAAATGGTACAATCACAATTTGGGGTGATTTACAAATCAATCTTCAAGGTGTGTTTGAGTTTTTACATATTACACCTATCTCATTCTTTACATCTAGCGCTGGTGCATTTATGGTTCTTGGAATTGTTCTTGCGATTATGCAAGCAATCAAGAATTCCAAAGATGCTAAAGAAAAAGAAGCTAAAAAGCAAGAAAAGGAGGTTAAATAATTATGTCATTTAATCAAATTATATTTATTATTTTCTCCTCAATGCTTCTTGAAAACGTAATACTATCACAGTTCCTTGGAATCTGTTCATTCCTCGGTGTTTCAAAATCCAGAAAAAGTGCTGTTGGAATGGGTCTCTCAGTTGTTGCGGTAATCGTTCTTGCAACAACTGTCACATGGTTAATATATAACTATGTATTAGTGTTATTTGATCTTGTATATTTAAAGACCATTGTATTTATTCTAGTAATTGCATCTTTAGTACAAATCATTGAAATAATAATCAAAAAGTTTGTACCATCACTTTATAAATCACTTGGTATATATCTTCCACTAATTACTACTAACTGCGCTGTTTTAGGTGTTGCGATTAAAGCATCTCAAAACGGACTTACATTCTTCAATATGCTCCTTTATGCACTTGGATCTGGACTTGGTTTCCTCTTAATAATGTTTATATTTAGTTTCTTAAGAGAAGAACTTGAAAAGAGAAAAGTTCCAAAAGCAATGAGCGGTATTCCAATTGCACTAGTAGTTGCATCTATTCTTGCAATCATCTTCTCAAGATATGTTGGTATTGTTAAAGAAGATGAAGGAGAAAAAGAAAAAGAACTCCCAAGAACAGCAAATGTTATATCAATGCACTTAACACCTAGTGACGAATATTTAGATAATATCATTAGGAGGATGAAATAATGGAGATTTTAATTCCTGTACTCGTAATGTTAGGCCTTGGTTTTATCCTTGGATTCATAATTTCTCTTGTATCTACTAAATTCCATGTTGAAGAAGATACAAGACTCACAACAATTGCATCAATGCTTCCTGGTGCGAACTGTGGCGCTTGTGGAAACCCAGGATGTCAAGCTTATGCTCAAAAGATATTTGATAAAGAATCAAATGGTGAAGATTGCACAGTTATCAAAGGCGAAGCAAAAGAAAAACTTCTTGAATATATCAAGGAGAATATAAATTAATATTATTTATCTTTTGCCTATTCTTTTTGTTTGACAAAACATCATAATTGTCTTACAATAATCTAGGCAAAAGATGTAACGGACCTTTAGCTCAGTTGGTAGAGCAACTGACTCTTAATCAGTGGGTCCACGGTTCGAGTCCGTGAAGGTCCACCATCTCATGATTATTAGGATTCGTTTATAAGCGAATCCTTTTGTTTTAAGTGCCCCCTTAGTAAAGTGGCATTACGCATCCATGGTAAGGATGAATCGGTGGTTCAACTCCGCCAGGGGGCACCATAGTGAGAACATTTAGTCGATATTTAGTATCGACTTTTTTATTCCATAATATTTTTAAATGAACTATATGTATGATAAAATAAAATAAAAAGGTATTATTTTTTGAGGTGCTTATATGCCTATAGTTTCTATTGTTTTATTTGTTTTTGGAGGATCATTATTACTTTATGCATTAATGACTGCTATAAGCAAAAAAATACTTGTTCCAATCAATATGAGAGCATCTGTAAAAAATGCGACAAAAGAATATGCAGTTAAGTTTTCAAAATTAATCGCATTTATTTCTATTTCTCCAATCATTGGAGGAATCTTTGGGCTTTTTATTGAGATGGTGATAATACCAGTTATCATATTCTTTGTTTTATTTATTGTATTACTTATTATTGGAATCAAAACAATTATGAAAGAAAAAGAAGAATAAAAGAGATTATTATGGGATTAATGTTCGGAAAGTATGTTATTGGATTTGAAAATTCAAGAGGAGAAGTTCGGTTTTTTATGTCTTTTAGTAGTGATAAAAGCTATCTTTATACAACCAAAGATATAGATAATGCTGAAAAGTTTATGTCTGAGAACGCCGCAAGAGATTTTTACTATAGAAAACTACAATATACTCCAGTTTTTGACTTCGATGTGAAAAACGCATACGTGTATAAAAAATCAAACTTTATTGCAAGAGATCCAATGTGAGAAATTTGTTTCACTTTTCACAAATTGTTTACTTAACTTGTACCATCTAAATATTGAAAACAAATAATATAACTAAATTCTTGACTTTTTAATTAAAAAGTGATAAATTAATGTCGCGTAGAAATATGTTAACATATTTTTATGTAGATTAGGCAAAACTAGTGTAAACTAGCGACGCAAAGCTATAGGGTCTAATAAGACAGCCAGTTGCAACGAACCATTATTTGTGGTTTCAAACAAGGGCTGTCTTTTTATTTCAGCTTTTAGGAAGAAGAGAAAGGAGGAAGGATTATGAAACTAACTAGAAAAAAACTTATTTCAGCTATAATAAGTTTATCTTTTGCTGGTTTAATTGCTATCCTTGCTACTATTTTCTTTACTGATTACTCATTAGGTTGGTATTCAGAGAACAGCAAAATCAAAGCAAATGGTTTTAAAATAGAAACTGAAGAAAACAGTGCTGTTACAACTCTTTCCACCTATGCATTTAGATATGATGGTATGTATGGTGCCATTTGTATTCAAATTGAAGATAATACAGAAATAGCAATGTCAGAATACGACGTTATTTTCACCGATAAAAACGTCAACACCCCATTATTTTTTAGAGTCGTTGCAAGAGGCGTTCCAACATCTGGTGGTTCTATTACAGTAACAATACCTTGTACTACACCAACTTATTCATTGAATTCCGCTGTGTCAACCTTAAACGATGGTAAGGGAGCATTAGACGTATTATCAAACCTTGTTACATGTAAATTAGGATTTGGTCTTATGTTAAATGATGAAAAAGTTGTTGATAATTTTATTCCTGTTCAAACAACATCTTCAAGAATAGAAAGCAACATTTCAATATTTACCGGTGTTCGTGACCTTATGGCTAAAAACAAAATGGCTCAAAACAAGGTTGAATCAGGTAAGTTTATAAACAATGAAGAATTTGATGAAGACGACAACATCATTTCAGC
>ONMY01000094.1 GCA_900318975.1 uncultured Bacillota bacterium
GTCTCATGGAAAGATATCAAATAAAGCCCTAAAACGTGAATATGGTAAGACAACCCTCTATTCAACAAACAGTACTCTATTTAATGGCATTCCTGAAACATCCATCTGTTGGATGAGCCATAATGATTTTGTTGAAAAAGTTCCTCATGGATTCACAGTTACTGCAAAAACTGACAACTGTGAAGTAGCCGCAATAGAAAATAGTGAAAAGAAACTCTTTGGTGTCCAATTCCATCCAGAAGTAACTCATACTGAATATGGAATGAAACTCATCAGTAATTTCATCTTTAATATTTGTAACTGCACTCCTGATTGGAAAATGGATGATTTCGTTAAATCATCTATAGAAAAATACAAAAAAGAATTAGAAAACAAAAAAGTTATCCTCGCTCTTTCCGGTGGTGTTGATTCATCAGTCCTCGCACTCCTTTTAAATAAAGCCATAGGAAAGAATCTAATCTGTGTATTCGTTGATCACGGGTTACTTAGAAAAGGTGAAAGTGACTACGTCTATAATCTATTCAAGAATAAATTTGATTTAAACATCATTAGAGTAGACGCAAGAGAAAGATTCTTAAGTAAATTAAAAGGAATCACAAACCCTGAAGAAAAAAGAAAAATAATTGGTAAAGAATTTATTGAAGTCTTCAAAGAAGTTAAAAATAGCCTTGGTGAAATAGATTATTTATCACAAGGCACAATCTATCCAGACATCATTGAAAGTGGAAACAATAAATCAGCTGTCATAAAAAGTCACCACAATGTAGGTGGTCTTCCAAAAGACACTGGATTTAAAGGAATAATCGAACCTTTAAAGTATTTATTTAAAGATGAAGTTAGAAAAATAGGTCTTGAACTCAATCTTCCAGAAGAAATAGTTTATCGTCAACCATTCCCAGGCCCAGGCCTCGCAGTAAGAATAATTGGTGATATCACAGAAGAAAAACTCAAGATTCTAAAAGACAGCGATGAAATTCTAAGAGAAGAATTCAAAAATAATAACCTCGATAAAATCGCAAGTCAATATTTCACAGTTCTCCTAAACACCCATTCAGTTGGTGTTATGGGTGATAGTAGAACTTATGGTTATACAGTTGCCATAAGGTCTGTCACAACTGATGACTTTATGACTGCAACTTGGACGAGAATTCCATATGAAATACTAGAAACAATAAGCACAAGAATAACCAACGAAATAAAAGATGTTAATCGTGTGGTTTACGATATCACATCAAAACCACCCGCAACAGTAGAATGGGAATAAAGGAGGAGACATTATGACTAAATATATATTTGTGACAGGCGGTGTAGTATCCGGTCTTGGAAAAGGTATTACTGCAGCTTCTCTTGGAAGACTCTTAAAATCAAGAGGACTTAAAATAGCCTCACAAAAACTAGACCCATACATCAATGTTGACCCAGGCACAATGAGTCCATATCAACACGGAGAAGTATTTGTTACTGAAGATGGAGCTGAAACAGATTTAGATCTTGGTCACTATGAAAGATTCATCGATGAAGATTTAAACAAATATTCTAACCTCACTACCGGTAAAGTCTACTGGAACGTCTTAAACAAAGAAAGAAATGGTGATTACCTCGGTTCAACCATTCAAGTAATTCCTCATATCACCGATGAAATCAAGAGATTCATCTATAATGTCGGAAGAAAGAGTGGGGCAGATGTAGTAATTACTGAAATCGGTGGTACAATTGGTGACATCGAATCTCAACCATTTATCGAAGCTATAAGACAAGTAGCCCTTGAAATTGGTCGTGAAAATAGCCTATTTATCCATGTAACACTTGTACCATACCTACACGGTTCAGAAGAACACAAAACTAAACCAACTCAGCACTCAGTAAAAGAACTTCAAAGTTTAGGTGTTAATCCAAATATCATAATCCTAAGATGCGATGAACCACTCGAGGATCAAATTTTTGAAAAGATATCTCTATTCTGTAATGTAAAGAAAGATTGTGTAATTGAAAACTTAACACTTCCAAACCTCTATGAAGCCCCTCTTATGCTCGAACAAAGTAATTTCTCACACGTTGTATGTAGAGAACTTGGTCTTGAAACTAAAGAACCTGACTTAAAAGAATGGATAGAACTCGTTAATAGAATTAAATCAAGGCCATATACAACCCATATCGGCCTTGTCGGAAAATATGTTGAACTGCATGATGCTTATCTTTCTGTCGCAGAAGCTATGAGACATGCAGGATATCATCTAAACACTCACATTAAGATTCATTGGATTAGTTCAGAACATATCACTGATGAAAATGTAGATGAGACATTAAAAGGTTTAGATGGAATAATCGTTCCTGGTGGATTTGGCAATCGTGGAATAGAAGGAATGATAACTACCGCAAGATATGCAAGAGAAAACAATATTCCATATTTTGGAATATGCCTCGGTATGCAAGTTCAAGTAATTGAATTCGCAAGAAATGTATGCAATCTCAAAGATGCATCATCTCATGAATTCAATCCAGAAAGCACAAATAGAGTAATAGACTATCTTCCAGGTCAAAACTCAACCATCAATAAAGGTGGAACTTTAAGACTTGGTGCTTATCCTTGTGTTGTAAAAGAAAACACACTACTTTATAAATGCTACCAAGAAAAGGTGATAAAAGAGCGTCATCGTCATCGTTATGAATTCAATAACGACTATCGAGATATCATGACTCAAAATGGAATGGTTATTGGTGGTACATCTCCAGATGGCTATATCGTTGAGACAGTAGAAATACCAAATCTCAAATTCAATATAGGTGTTCAATTCCACCCAGAATTTAAATCTCGTCCAAATAGACCTCATCCAATCTTCTTAGAATTTATTAAGAATTCACTTGATAATGCATTAAAGAGAAAATAACTTTTATGAAAAAATATAAATATCTATGTTTCATAGAAGCAATTCTATTTGCGTTTATCGGTGGGTTTTCAAATGTGTATACCTATCTTTATCGTGGTGGAATATTCTCTAATATGCAAACTGGTAATCTCATAAAATTCATTATAAGATTATCAAATGGTTCTTTCGAACCACTCTATTTCATTCCAATAATATCTTTCATTATTGGATGCATAGTATCCCCTCTTATAAATAAACTCAAAAATAGCTATATTATAGATCAAATAATAATCCTATTAACCTATTTAATATGTGGATTTATTCCATCATCTACCATATTAAATATTCTTACAGTTTCTATAATGGCATTTATAGGTGCAATTCTA
>ONMY01000041.1 GCA_900318975.1 uncultured Bacillota bacterium
CCAATTTTATTTTTTACACAGCTTCCTTGGCACTGTTTTTCGTGTGGACATATAGCGCCACATATTGCAGGAAGCATAGATTTTTCTGATATAATTTCAAAAGCTTTAGAATAATCCTTATCTTTTGCTGCTTTAATAAATTCAGGAATCCTATTTCCTATAGGGCAACCCAAAACACAGCTTGGTTTAGGACAATTAAGACAAGCCGCAGTTTCTATAAATAATTCATCTTCAGTTAAGGTTTTTTCTAAAAGTTTAAAGTTCAAATCATTCATATTCATATCTTTATTAGTTTAATTATACATACAAAACAACCGAAAAACACAAAAATAATTAAAAATTATTTACTATTTTTATTTAGGACTTAAAAAAAGTTGACTTATAAAGATTTATTCTTTATAATAAATAAGCGTGGTTTTCGAAAAAGGAGGCACTTATTATGAGTCAAACATATCAACCAAGTAAAATCAAAAGAGTTAGAACACATGGTTTCCGTGCAAGAATGTCTTCAGTTGGCGGAAGAAGAGTTTTATCTAAAAGAAGAGCTAAAGGCCGCAAAACTTTAACAGTTTAATAATAAAAACACAAGCTTAAATAAAAAATATATTGTACTTGAAAACACCTGAAAATATATTTGATTATTTTTAAGTGTTTTTATTTTTTGCTTAAAAGGCATATGAAAAAACAATTTAGAATCAAAAAAACCGAAGAAATAGAAACCGTTCTTAAAGAAAGAAAAATCGTGAGTGGGAAAAATTTTGTAGTATATAAAAAAGAAAACCATGAAAACACCCACTATCGTTTTGCTTTAAGCGTTCCAAAAAAGTTTGGTAACGCAGTTTTAAGAAATAAAATGAAAAGACGAATCAGAGCTATAGTTAGATCACAAAATCTAATAAATGGTGTTGATTTTTTTGTCGTAGCTAAAGCAAATTCGAATACAGCTGATTTTAATGAATTAAATAAAGAACTTATCTATTTATTCAAAAAAGCACAACTATTGGAGGAAAATAATGAATAAAAAATCAAGATTTCTATTCATAGCACTATCTTTAATCTTGATGTTTATACTAACTGGATGTGCTAAACAAACAGATAGTACAAACGCCTATAGATTACCTCTTGGAGAATCAGGATATTTATCTGAAATCGACTTTGAACTATATAAGAAAAAAGATATTATAGATGAATATAATGCCGTAGTAGATAGAATCGATTACGACTATATAGTTGAAAACCAAGAATATACAGTTACTATGAATGCCAAAGTAGTAACAAGCGAAAAATTAAACTATGAAGGAAAGGCTTTTAAATTAACTGCAGGTTATTATGAGAACAAAGTCTTCAAGCCAGTAAACGATGGATCATTATATACACTTACTAGTGAATGGAGCCTATATACATATAATTTCACATTAGATTCTCTTGCAGTAGAAAACAAAGACTCTCTTGTTCTTAAGTTATCATATGGTACTTCGATTGATGAAGAAAAATATATAGCTGAAAATCCAGATGCTAAAACAAAAGATATTGATAAGTATAGAAAACAATATAGAGATCTAGTTGATTTTAAGATTAATGCGCTCGATCTTGCTTACCAAGAAAACACAAAAGACCTATTATCACAAAAAACAATAAATGGTGATACAGTATTAAGACAAAATAACGACCTACATTATTTTAATACAGGTACAGTAACACACGTTACTGATCAAACACTCGGCCAAACTCTAACCCTAACATTAAATAGTAAAACTGGTCTTTGGCAGTGGATTGTAAAAACCTTAGGTCAACTTCTTGCATGGCTTACTAAAATATGTGGTGGTGCATACTGGCTTGGATTATTAATATTCACCCTTCTTTTAAGAACTGTTGGATGGCCAATCTATGCAAAATCAAACAACTTTAGTGCCAACATGTCTAAAGTTCAACCAGAAATGGATAGAATAAACAAAAAGTATGAAGGTAAGACTGATCAAAATTCCAAGATGAAACAACAAATGGAAATAAGAGAAGTCATGAAGAAAAACAAAGTAAGCATGTGGGGATGTTTATTACCATTTGCTCAAATGCCTATCTTCTTTGCCGTATACCAAGTAGTTCAAAGATTCCCACTAACACCAATTTATTCATCAGAAATTGCAGGAATTAATTATAAATTCCTCTGGACAACATTCGCAACAGAATATGGTGAAACATCAGGACACTGGGCTCTCGCAATAATTGTCGGTCTAACAATGATTGGTCAACAATTATTATCAACATACATGACAAAGAGAATCCAAAGACAACATCAAAACTTCTATACAAAAAATCAATCTACAGCTAAAGCCGGTAACCAAATGATGGTTATGATGGTTGTAATGACAGTAATGATGGTCATCTTTGCTTGGAGAAGTTCTGGTATTTCATTCTATTGGATTATTGGTAACATCTATACATTACTACAAACATTTATCTCTAAGATGCAACAAGAAAGACGAGAAGAAAAAGAAAGACTTTCTTCTGGAAAAGTAAGAGGAAGAGATTAATATGAAACAAATATATATTGAAGCTAAATCAGTTGAAGAAGCTTACAGACAAGCAGAAATGGAACTAAAAGCCACAAGAGATCAAATAAGCTTTAAAATTGAAGAAGAAAAGAAATTATTCTCAAAATCATATAAAGTTACTGCAACTTTAATGCCAAACTATCCAATGAAAGGCCTCGAATACCTAAAAGCCGTTCTCGAAAACTTAGGGATCAAAGCCATAGTTGAGATGAGAAAGAAACAAAACAGAGAAATAAGATATGTTATTACATCAGAAGAAAACCCAATTCTAATTGGAAAAGGTGGAAAAACTCTAGAAGCAATCCAAACATTAGTTAGATGTATTGTAAATAACGATATCGACGACCCAGAAAAACAATATCAAATCGCGGTTGATTGTGGCGGATATAAAGAAAACAGAGTAAAACACTTAGAAATCCTCGCAACTAAAACCGCAAAAGATGTTGCTCAGTCTAAAATAGAAGCTCGTCTTGAACCAATGAATTCTTTTGAAAGAAGAATAATTCATGCCAAACTTGCTGACTGGAGAGATGTTTATACAGAATCAGAAGGCGAAGGAAAAGATAGATGCGTCGTAATTAGACCAAGAATTAAAACTCAAAAAGAAGAACCAAAAGAAATAGAAGAATAATTAAATATTATGAAACTTATAGTAGGACTCGGTAACCCAGGATTAAAATATAAAAACACCCGTCATAATGTCGGGTTTATGGTTTTGAATGCCTACGCCGAAGAAAACAAATTAAAGTTTAAAGAAAAAAGAGAATTTAAAGGAGAAGTATATATCGACAAAAACTTTATTCTCTTAAAACCAACAACTTTTATGAATCTTTCTGGCGATTCTATAAGACTTGTTCAAAATTTCTATAAAATTGACCCAGAAGACACCCTAGTAATCTGTGATGATTTCAATCTCCCATTCTTAAAATTAAGATTAAGAAAGAAAGGATCTGCCGGTGGTCATAATGGTCTAAAATCAATTATAGAAAACATTAATAGCGAAGAATTCCCAAGACTAAGAATTGGTATTGGTCTTCCAGATGAAAACTACGATATTATAGACTACGTTCTATCAAAATTCACAAAAGAACACCTAGACGCATTTAAAAAAGCGTACAAAACCACAAATGATATTATTGATGATTTTATTAATGATATGTCATTTGATTTAATAATGAATAGGTATAACACAAATGAGTCTTTATAAGGATTACTTCAAGAATTTTAATAAAATTCAAGAAATCATTTCCGAAATTAAACTCAATAAACGAACAGAAATAAGCGAGGCATCAAGAGAAATCGTCTCGCTTATTTCCATTTTCTTAAATGCCGAAACAAAAGAGGACATAGTAATAGTTGCTCCAAATATCTTCCAAGCGCAAAAACTATATGATCAACTTTCAAATATTTTAGATGAAGTTTATTTTTATCCAAAAGATGACTTTATTTCTATCGAGCTTTTAACAGAATCATACGATTTTAAACTTCAAAGAATAAACACTTTAAAAGCTATCCTCCTATCAAACAAGAAAAAAATCATTGTTACACCTCTTTCAGGAATCCTTTCTAAGGTTCCACTAAAAGAATCATATAAGTCACATATAAAAACCCTAAAAACAAACGATTCTATAAAACCAAAAACATTAATAGAAGATCTCGTTTTATCTGGATATGAAAGGGTTTATACTGTTGAAAAACAAGGAGAAGTATCACTACGTGGTTCAATTTTAGATATTTTTCCAATAAATGATGATAAGGCTTATAGACTAGATTTCTTTGGAAACGATATCGAGACAATAAAAATATTAGATATTGAATCACAAAGAAGCAAGGAAACAGTAGAATCTATTACTGTAATGCCAAAATCAGAAATTCTTTTTACAGAAAGCGAAAAAGAAACAATCAAATTTTATATAAATGATAAGTTAAGTCAAAATTTAACTGAAAAAACAAGAGAAAAATTTGAAGATGACCTCACTTATCTCGATGAAACCGGGGAATATTCTCTTCTTCAAAAATATATGTCAATCTTTATTCAAGATAATTATTCATTCGTTGATTATATCGA
>ONMY01000134.1 GCA_900318975.1 uncultured Bacillota bacterium
TATTGATCTTGGTATTTGCCTGTGATTGTAAATTCTTCGCAAATCTCCTTGATCCTTTCAACAATTCTCATAGCCTTAATTCTTTCAGATGCACTATTGTCTTTTCTTAAGTGAACATCGATAAGATTTGAGATGTTGATGTTTGATGTGATTATTACTGGTTTATTCTTAACCATACGATAGTTTAATACTACGCCAAGAGCTTCATCTCTTATATATGGGTTTAAAGATTCGCCCCCGAGATCATCTAAAACTAAAAGATCACATGTTTTAAGTTCTTCTACTATTTCTGAGAATGAATTTTCACTATCCTCATCAAAAGTGCCTTTTAGTATTTGAGAAAGTTCAGGATAATAAACCATAATAACTGAATAATCTTTTAGGGCAATTTCGGCTGCGATTGCCGATGCTAGATAGGTTTTTCCAGATCTAAATGTGCCACCAATATACATACCCTTCATTTGATTATCAGTTTTAAATGTATTTACGAACGCTCTTGCATAGTTATATGCTTTTTTTCTCTCTTCAGAAAGAAGTTGGAAATCTTCAAAAGTAGCATCCACTAGTTCTTTAGGCATATTTAAAAGTTTGATTTTTGTCTTTTTTGATTTAGGTTTGATTCTAACATATGATGAAACGATTTTATTATCCTCTAAACCGAGAGATAAAACAAAACCTTTAACAGTTTTTGATTCTAGAAGGTTCTCAGTGTTTCTATATGTGTCATTGTTGTATTCCATTAATTTAATTAAACCTTCTTCTATTTGAAGACGTGTTAAATCATTATCTAAAACAAATTTTCTAATTTCAGGGTTTAGAAGAAGTTCATCAATTATTTCATCTGTTGAAACCTCAGTATCTACAATATGCTTCATAAATAAATCGTTTGAATCTATCATTTGTTAATCTCCTCCTTTGCCTTTTTCCAGAATTCTTCAAACCATTCTTCACTTGACTTTTGATTTTGAGAATTCTTATTCTTATATGTCTTTGAATAGAGAGAATTAATATATAGAAATGCATCTTCTACTGTAAGTATGTTCTTTTCTTTCCAGTCACTATCAATTTTTGAAAAGAAAGAAAATGAATGCATTTTATGTTCGTTAGTTGCGAGAGAGTAACAAACTAAAAGTGAAATCATTGGATCACTTAAGTTTAGTTCATCTCTCATTCTCGTGACAGTATTTCTGTCCGCCTTTGAAACCATTCTTGAACCATTTTCAAAGATCATCTCTGGTTTAGTGTTCAAGAAATAATTGATATAATCTTCATCAGCTTTTGTCTTTCCTTCTAATCTCTTTTCTTTTTCTTTTGTTTTGATGTATTTATCATATGCCTTTTCGATTATTTTATTTTTATCATATGAGTCATCATCAGCACTATCAAAGAAAAGCGACAACATCTCGCTTAATGAGAATGAATAGATAGACGCAAGTGATGAGAAGAATTGTTCATCGGAATCTAATACTTTTGTGAAAGATGATGCCTGAATTTTAAACTCATTAAAACTAAATGGCAGAGTATCTCTACTTCTTTCGCATGGTTTAATTTCATGTGATAGATTGTTGATATCATTATCTATTGGTGTTTTTATTTCAATAATCTTTCCAATAAATCTTTCCATTAGAAGATTCAAGTGAGGTTTTGATACATATACTGTTAAGTATTCACCAAGTTTTGAGTTTAAGAATGACCCAGCATCATATGGTGGATAAATTAGCACATTTTCATCATCAATAGATAGTAATTTGATATTTGATAGTTTAATAAAAGCATCTTTGAGCTTACTATCATTTATCATATCGTCTGCAGTCATATCCTTAAATAGAAGCATGCTATTTATCTTTTCATTATTTAAAGAAAGCATGTAAAGTGTTGAATATATGTTTAATGCTTCGAAACCTATGATAGGTTTATAAAGCATTGACAAAACTTGATAGTCTAGACTATCAAGAATAAACATATTATTTCTTTTTACGATGATTTCTTTAAATATCTTCATATTATTCTTCTTGTTCGGTACCTTTAAATACTAAGATCTTATCTATCTTTTTATAAAGGCGATAGATTATCCTTTTTGGACTTCTAAAAATATTTGGTGCAAAGAAGCGAACGCTTAAGTCTACTGATGATTCAACTGGTGAATCTGATGATACTTTAATAAATATCTCGTATGTTTTTGTGCTGATATACATTCTTCCTTCATATTCATCAGCTTGTCTTAAACTCTTATTTTCTTCGATGCAAATCTTGTTGAAGGCATCTTTTACATCCTTCATACTGTTTCTATAGAATCTGGTTCTAAGATTATGGTTTCTGTTTGTGAGGCTTGTACCTACTTCTTTTTTGAATAGACTCATCTTATACCTCCAATTCTTTAAGTAGTGATTTTACTTTTGGAATTAAATCAGTATTTGTACCATCATTATATACTATATAATCAGCTTTTTGTCTCTTAATTTCTTTTGAGATTTGAGAATTTATTCTTTTTTCATAATCTTCCATAGTAAATCCTTTGGATTTTAGTATATTATTTAGCACGTTTTCTGATTCAAAGACGGTGATTATTTTATCAAATGATTTTTCAAGATTTCCTTCAAATAATAAAGGCGCTTCAACGAATATGATATCGTTTAAGTCTTTTTCAATTCTTGTGAAGAGTTCTTCTAAAACATATTTATGAGTTATTTTCATTAATAATTCATTTTTGTCTTTGTCATTAAAGACTAGATTCCTTAGTTCTTCTTTAGTATCTACTAAAAGAGTTTTTTTAATTTCTCTTTTCATATCTTTATTATTTATAAAGAGTTCATTATATATTTCATCTAATGAATAGGTGCTATAGCCTAAATCTTTTAAGATATTTAATACTGTTGATTTTCCACTTGCAAAGCCACCAGTTATTGCATATATCTTTCTATTCACATTTAGTTTTTGGCAGACAGGACAGTAATATGTTCCTCTTCCACCACATCTTTTTTTAATGATATATGTGTTACAGTTTAGGCATCTTTCACCTTCTCTTAA
>ONMY01000273.1 GCA_900318975.1 uncultured Bacillota bacterium
GGTTTTGTGATGGGTATAACCGCAATCATCACAATGCTTATTAAAGGAATTGATTATGATTTTAGAAATATCTTAATCTATTCTCCAGTATCCTTAATGTATATTCTCTCAATGGCCATCGGTTATTTTGGTTTAAGATATTTAGAGCTTTCAGTCTCATCTCCAATCCAAAATGCATCTGGTGCCGTCACATGCATTCTCTTAATTATAGTATTAAAAGAGATGCCAGGTATTCTATCTATTATTGCAGTAGCTATTATATCTCTTGGTGTAATCCTTCTTGGTGTATTTGAAAAAAGAAAAGAAGATGAATATGAGAGGCAAGAAAATAAAAAATACAAGATTGGATTTATCGCATTCTTAATGCCAATCTTCTATTGTATTATTGATTCACTTGGAACTTTCTTTGATGGCATATATCTAGATGATATAGAGACAACACCACTTGTGAATGTAACTGAAGAGACATTTGAAGATGTTGCGAATATATCATATGAACTAACATTCCTCTTTATTGCAATAATCCTATTCATCTTTGTAAGATTTATAAAGAAAGAAAAAATGGAAATACCTAAACAAAAGGATAGATTCTTTGCGGCTATCTTTGAAACAGCTGGTCAGTTCACCTATGTTTATGCGATGAGTGGAAATGGAATTATTGCAGCCCCCGTTGTTGCATCATACTGTGTATGTTCAACAATCCTTGCAAGAGTATTCTTAAAAGAAAAACTAACCTTAGCACAGTACCTTGCAGTATCCCTAGTAATAATTGGAATAATTATTCTTGGAATAGTTGAAGGGCTAGATATAAATGTAGAATCAATCATAAGAACATAAAAAAACAAGCTTTCGAATCAAGTCGAAAGCTTGTTTTTTATATTTTATAATCCAGCGATTAATACAATAAAACTTATTAAATTCGAAAGCATATGCACAGTAAACGTCGCAAATACATTCTTATTTGAATAGTGATATATAAGCGCAAGCACAAATCCTGGAATCATATATACAGGAAGATATAATAGTTCAGTCCATGCAAATTCAGCCATATGTGCAAGCCCAAATAGAAGGCCCGATGTTAAAACTGGAACAATAAAATGAGTATTTGGGAAAGCATCGAATATTAATTTTCTAAATTCGAGTTCTTCAAGAAGTGGTGCACAGATTACAATCGTTAAGAAGAGCATTACATAGTGGATAGTTTTATCTGAAGTTTCAAAATATTTTTCTATTTCAGCTTGGTTTGTTGCATCACCAACTCCAAATACCTTTTCAATTAATGTTAGATAATAATTTGTTCCAATTGAACATAGATAAAACACTACAAACGCAACTAGTACAAAAGGCACGAATCTCTTAAAATTCTTAAATACATCCTTGGAATTACTTACAATTGACTTAAAACAGATTATTACAACTATTATTAGTGTTAGGAGTTTACCAAAAAACCAAGTTGAAGAAAACCTAAATTCACTATCCTTTGGTACAATTCCTGCAACAAGTAGGCTAAATAGCATTTCAGCAATTTGAAAAGCTATTACAAGAATAAGAGGAATTATATTAAATTTTTTATCTTCTTTATTTACGCTATAAAATTCCATTCTACCATCCTCGAATTTAATTCATTATAGCATATTTTTGTGAATTTTTTCTATCTTACTTAAAGAAGTATAAATATTATGATAAAATATTTATATGACTAGATTAATTATCGCAACCCACAACAAGCATAAACTAATAGAATTTAAAGATATGCTTTCACCTCTTGGATATGAAGTTGTATCTCTTTTTGATCTTGGCTATTTTAATGAAATTGAAGAGACTGGAGCGTCTTTCAGTGAAAACTCATATATAAAAGCGAAAACTATCTATGATCATTTTCATGAGGCTGTGATTGCGGATGATTCAGGGTTAATGGTAGATGCCCTTGGTGGTCTTCCAGGGATTTATTCTCATAGGTATAGTGGAGAAAACGCAACTGATAAATCAAATAGAATAAAACTAATAAATGATTTAAAAAGCTTAAATCTAAAACACTATCCTGCAAGATTCATCTGTGATATCACTTATATAGATAATAATAAAACAATTAAAACTGAAGGAACACTTGAAGGAGAGATCGTCTTAGAAGAAAGAGGAGATAATGGATTTGGGTATGATCCTATCTTCTATCTTAAAGATTATTCTAAATGTGTCGCAGAATTAACTGAAGAAACTAAGAATACACTTTCTCATAGACATAATGCCCTCATAAAACTAATTGAGGAATTAAAGAAATGAAAATCTTAATTTTTTCAGATATTCATGGGAGTACATCACTACTTGATGAATTAATCGAGCATTATAGTCCAGATAGAATATTTGGGCTAGGTGATTTTGAAGTCGATGAATTCATCTTAGATTTAAAAGATGTAGTTGGAGTTAGAGGAAATAGCTACTTTGATCCAGATTATCCAATAGATAGATTTATAAAGATTAATGGTATAAATATTCTATTAACTCATGGTCACACACATAGTGTTAGAGGCGGGGTATCATCACTAGTCCGCTATGCAAAAGAAAATGGCTGTGATATGGCATTTTATGGCCATACACATATAGCCCATCTATCAAAAATCGATGATATGATAGTTGGAAACCCAGGTTCTCTAACTCTACCATATAGTCCATCATATCCAACCCTAATAATAATGGATATAATAGAAAAGAATATAGATATAAAGCTAATAAACGCTAATACATACGAAGTTATAAAAGAGATAAAATTAGAAAAATAATAATGGAAGAATTTGAAAACTTAGAATCTAAAACTTTAGAGTCTTTAGAAAAGGAAAAGAGTGAAAACAATAAAGAGGAGATGTTTAAATCTCTTGTTTTGCTAATCGAAGAATGCGAAAAAGAATCAGATTATCGCTCACTCCTTGAAGTAATAGATGAATATTATGATTCAATTACTAATGAGGCTGATAAGCTCTATATCATTAATAAAAA
>ONMY01000089.1 GCA_900318975.1 uncultured Bacillota bacterium
TGATTATTTAATAAATATCATCTCTATTTCTTAATTTATGTTATAGTAAAGTGGTATTAAAAATATGAGCCCTGAAATTATTATTGAAGTTATATTATTTGGTATAGCCCTTGCGATGGATGCCTTCGCTGTTTCTGTTACAGATGGTCTTATTTATGATGACATAAATAAAAAAAGATCATTTTTTATTGCATCCACTTTTGGTCTTCTTCAAGGCATAATGCCACTTTCAAGTTTTCTAATAATTCATTTTATTACTAAATTCTTAGGAGAAGCATCAGGAGAAAAGGTATCAAATATCGTATCAATTGTAATAATATATGTATCTTTTATACTCCTCCTCACTATCGGTATAAAAATGTTAATAGAAGGAATAAAAGATATTAGATCAAATGAAGCTAAAGAGCCAAAGCACTTTAGCATAAAAGAAGTATTAATAATGGGTTTCGCAACAGCTGTAGATGCTATGGCTGTTGGAATATCTTTAAATGCTAATATCTCGACTATTAATACTATATGGCTACATGTTCTAATAATTGCCGTTATAACGTTTATTATATGCTTAATAGGTCTTTTCCTTGGTAAGCTTATAAATAAGCTATTTAAAGGAAAATACGAAGTCACAGTAATAATTGGTGGAGCTATCCTAATACTACTTGGATTCTGGGTTTTATTATCACACTACCTAAATATCTAATAATTATATTTTTAAACATAAAAAGAAGAACTTGTATAAAAGTTTTTCTTTTTTAATATATAAATATTTAATAATTTGATATAATAAAACTAGTTTTGAGGTATGTTTAATATGAAATCAATTAAAGGAATATGTTACATTTTAATATTTTTATTTATTCTTGCACTTTCTGCATGTTCATGCGGAAATGCAAAAGAAAATGGAAGAAATACAGAAACTAAAACTGGTGTTGATACTCTAACTATTGATAATAATACAGGTGAAGTTCAACCAAATACATCTAAAAATGATGATTATATAATCTACTTAGATTGTAGTATTATTCTTAAAATAAAAATCTTTAATTATGATTTTAAGAATTTTGATGATAATCTAAATTATTATTCAAAGGATTATAAGATATGTGATGATGGTTCTATAGAATATACTTTAATGAGTAATCTTGAAATTTATGAAGAAGATATAGATTCTGAACTAGATTATTATTTTGATATGTACTATGGAAATATCTTTTTCCTAGGCCTTGATAATAAATCATATTCCGCGTCTATCATCATTAAAAATGATAAAGATGGAGAAATAGACTCTTTATCATTTGAAGGAAGAATACTAAATAATTCAATATACTATACAGTTAATTTCTATAATGATGATGATACACTCCTTGAAAGTATTAGAGTACTTGAAGGAAAAGCTGCAGTATATCCAAATAGTGATCCAGTAAGCACAAAAATAAATGAATATACAAATTATGAATTTGTTGGATGGGATAGTTATTTATCTATAGTAGATTCAGATATGGATGTATATCCAATCTATAATAAAATCATAATTCCTCATACTGTAAATTATTATGATATAGATGGCACAACCCTTCTATATCATAAAGATGCAACAAGTGAAGATGAGATGAAGTTTGTTGGTAATTATCCAACAAAAGATACTGATCTTGAAAATGATATAAGCTATTCATTCAGTGAATGGGAAGTAAAATACGCAGATGATACTAGAATTGATTATATCCCAGTCTTTGAATCATACACAAGGGGCCTCGTCTTTGATGGTAATATTCTAAAAGCTTATGTTGGTACTAAAAAGGAAGTCCACCTCCCAACAAAAGTTAATGGTACAGTAATAACTATTATTGGACCACAATGTTTTGAGACAAGGAGTATTGAAAAAGTATATCTTTCAGATTCTATTACAACTATCTGTGAGAAAGCCTTCTATAATGTTACAACTCTTACTGATATAGTATTTAGTAATAATCTTAAATATATTGAAACACAAGCATTTAATGGTTGTGAAGGCCTAACTCTAATCACTCTTCCAAGTTCACTTGAAACTATAGGTCTTAAAGCATTTAATGGTTGTTCGTCTATTAAAACACTCACAATTCCAGTAGGAGTTACATATAAAGAATATGGTGGAATGCCTATTGAATTTAATGATATATTTAATAATACAACCCTTGATAAACTATATTTAATAGAAGGTTCATCAAGTTCACTTGATTCATACCTTCTAAGAGGCACAACCATTAAAGAGATCTATATAATGGATGGTGTTACTGAAATAGATTCTAAGGCATTTTTAGAATCATATGGCCTAGAGTATCTATATTTTGGTAAAGATATAAAATTAATAGGTAGTGAAGCAGCTAGAAGCCTTTCAACATTAAAAGAAATACAAATAGTTGGTGCTAATACAGTTATTAAAGAGGGAGCATTCTTAGGCTGTACAAACCTAAAAACTGCGAACCTTGGTAATACTATAAAACTTGAAAATAATGTATTTAATAACTGTGGTAAGCTTGAAACCTTTAAAGCTGATAAGCTCACAGTTATTGGAAACAGCGTTTTCAATAACTGTATATCTCTTTCATCTTTCAAGGTTTCAGATTCAGTTGAATCAATAGGCACAAGTGCCTTTGAATCTTGTTTTAGACTAACTGAGGTTACACTTGGTAATAAACTTGAAAGTATTGGAAATAGTGCATTTAAGAACTGTAGTAGTCTTTCTATTATCTATATCTATAGTAATCTTAAAACAATTGGTTCTGATTGTTTCACCGGTTGTACAAGCCTTTCATATATCTTCTCAGTTAATGAATTAAAACCAATAAATTATACTGCAGGTTGGTATGGAAAAGCTCAACCAATCTTTGGTTATCTTAGAACTGAGGTAGATAATAATTATACATACTACTATGCAATAGAATACGACTATAAGAAAGTATATATGTTAAATAAAGATCTATCTCCAATAAGTAGAGAAAATGATCTTCCAAGATTCATAAATGAATATGAAGTAATACTCCTATCAAATCCTACAGTAACACACATTAATAGCATTATAAGAGATACAATAGCTTCCGAAGAGCTAACCGCTAGTGGTACTCAAAGATACATGTATAATATCAATTATAGTGATTTATTTAAAGATCTATCGCCATCAATAATACCTATTTATAGATCATATACTGCAAGCTCTTGGAGCTATCAGTATAAGAGATGTACTATAAATGGTGTTGGATCATACAATAAACTAATACTTAGAATCAGTAATACTAGTTATTCAAGTGATAAATATGCAACCCTAATCAATAATAGTAATAATAACGATACGAGTCCTACTTGGAATTTAGTATGGAATAATGATTGTTATCTTGCATATTATGGAAATACTGATTTCTATATGACTTTTAAAGATACAACTGATGATTATCTTGAAATAGAAATATATGGTGAATTTATTGAAACTTATGATGATCCAGGTGATATAGATGATCCAGGAAGCACAGATGAACCTGGTAACACAGATAACCCAGGTTCAGGAGGAACTCCTGAAACACCTGAAACACCAGAAGCAGAAGAA
>ONMY01000202.1 GCA_900318975.1 uncultured Bacillota bacterium
ATTGATGTTTTTTTATAAAGTCAGGATCAGCAAAAATGATGTTCTGGCTTACATACTAATTATATTTATGTTATATGGTCTTTTCAGAATCGAAGGAAATCTAAAAGAAGCATTTGGTTTATATTGTCCATTAATAGCTTTTTTTATTCTCTATTGCACTATTGATGATGAACGTATCATAAAGAAATGTGTTGATGTATTATCTGTTTTTTATATTTTCTTTTGTTTAGTCGGAATATATGAACTTATTACGCAACATCATTTAGTCGAAACTCATTTTGATTATTCTGATGTGACGAAACATGTAGCTTGTGGAATGTATTACAATGAAAATGATTTTTCTGCGTTCCTTTCTGTTATGATGATTTATATGCTTCTCAGTAGTTTTAACAGACTCGTGAAGCTGTTTTTTGTGTTATTAGGTTTTATCATTATTTGCCTTAACAAAAGTGTTGTTTGCATTCTTGGATTGATTCTGTTCGCATTAATTGCATTTGTTATAAGAAAGAGGACCAACTTTTTCTTCAGGTTAATGTTATTTTTTATTTTAGTGGTTATACTGATTAACCCTTTAACTGTCATTGTGAATTCTTCTTCAATATATTGGAGAAAATATATGTACGCTTTTGGTTTGAAGAACGTTATAGAACATATGTGGTTTGGTGTTGGTATAGGGAATTATGCAGACGGAATGATTTCTGTAGGATATAAACCAATGGAACATACTTCTGCAGATCCCCATAATCTGTTTTTTGAAATAGGTGCTTGTTTTGGTATTGTTTGGGCAATTCTGTTTATATTCTTACTGATTAAGCTATTGACTTGGAATTTGAAAAGAGCTGCCAATGTACAAAATTTGATTTGTTTTGGCTTGATTATACTAATACCTTTTATAGGCTTTGCATCTAGTTCGTGTTTAGAAAAGAACTATATATATATTGCTTTGTTATTACCTGCTTTGTGCTACAGGTTTAATTGTAAAAGAAATGTGGTTAATAGATCTTTTTTGGTCAAATTAGAAACAGGGGTTACATAATACAAGAATTCATTTCATTTTTAATAAAGGAGATTATCAGATGAGTCGGAACTATCAGAAATATATTCAAATTAATCTTAAAGATTTGTTTTATGTTGTATTAAGAAAAATATGGATTATTGTGTTAATCGGTTGTTTGTCGAGCGGTATTCTATTTGCATATTCATTATTCTCAAGTACAAATGATGCAAATGTATTGGATGTATCTGTAAGACTTGACAATGAGAATGATGTTTCCTATGCAGAAAGAGTGCGTAATGTAAATAGAGCCAAAGATGTTTTAATCAGTATAAATGCACTAACAAAACAGATTGATAGTCAGCGTGATTATTTATCGAAATCTATAATCATGCAGATCGATTATACTAATGAAGCAGTTACTTCAGCGCAAGTTGTAGTTTGTATTAAGAATAATCAAGTTTCTGATGCTGATAAAGCATTGTTCGCTGCCTATTCTCAAGAGCTTATGTCCGGTGGTTATCTCAATGAACTTGCCCAAGAACTTGGCACAGATCAGATTTATCTGAAGGAATTAATCTCATTTACGCGCGAAAATACTAATTCAGTTTCCGTAAATTATGATCCGGATATGTACAGTACTGATGCATATACAATTGTAGTTAAAGGTCCAAATACCGATTTTACAGATTCTGTTATGGAAAGGATTCTTGAAGAAGTCAGTGTGATTTCTAAGGATCTTAATAATTCTATAGCTTCACATTCGGTGATAGTTGCCGGAAAACAGAGTTATTATACATTTGATAGCGCTACGCGTGATTTACAACATCTTTCAGCTAATAGATCAGATGCATTGCAAAAGCAAATTGACGCTTATGATGCATCTCTTAATGATATTGCTTCTCACCTTGGTTTAAGCAATAAATCGAATTTCTATTCTTATTTTTCATATAATGACGATAGTTGGATCTATACAAGACCTTCCATCATCAGCACTTTAAAATCATCTTTAAAAGGTTTTATTGTAGGAGCTTTTTTGGTGGTTTTTATAATATCTGCAAATTACATTTTTGGAAATCGTTTTTCTACTCAAGGAAAATTCTTTGGACGTTTTCCTAATATTCGAAAGATTGGTGTAGTAAAA
>ONMY01000086.1 GCA_900318975.1 uncultured Bacillota bacterium
TCTATTTATCTAAATATATAACTAAAACCAAACAACCATTAGATTTATACATTCCAATTTGTTTGGATACCATTTTTATTGGTGGACCTGCGGGGATTTGAACCCCGGTCTTGAGCAACTTCCTGTTCAACTTCTACATGCTTATCCTATATTCATAAAATAGTTAACCTATAGGCAAAATAACTAAGTTTTCCTTCTTGTCTTAGTGATTACTTTGAAGGTAAGTAATCAAGCAATCTGTTTTTCTGAACCAGATGTTATCTCAACAGATAAAGACAACATGGGTGCCTGCTTTACTTAGCAAGCGTATGCAAAATTATTGTTTGCGTTTAAATTTAAATTTGCATTTTAAAGTCTACCGACTGCATGCTTATGAGCCACCCATTACCCAATCGATTCCAGAACAAGCCCATTAATTATGTGTCATTTTATTCTTCTTTTCTCTCATATCTAGATCTTTCATCTTGAGAGATTCTCTCTTGTCGTAGAGTTTTTTACCTTTACAAAGTGCTACTTCTACTTTACAAAGCCCATTTAATAGATACATCTTTAGTGGTACTAAGGTTAAGGCTGATTCAAGTCTTAATCTATTATACCACTTTCTGATTTCAAGCTTATGAAGTAAGAGCTTTCTATCTCTAAGTTCAGAGTGATTATTGATGTTCCCCTCTTTAAACTTAGAGATATTAGCGTTTATTAAATAGCACTCTCCCCTTTTTATTTGGCAGTAACTATCATTGATATTAACTTTTTGTGCTCTAATAGATTTTATTTCAGTACCAGTTAATTGAATTCCACATTCAAGTGATTCTAAAATAAAATATTCATGATGAGCTTTTCTGTTTGTAGCAATTATTTTAATACCCATGAGTACCTCCATAAAGAAGAAAAAAGACACTTGATAGTGCCTTTAGAGAGCTATAACTAGAATTGAGAATGTTACAAAGAGTACCGCAATTCCAAGTGTTAGATAAGTCATTATTACTTCAAACCCTCTAGCTTTTTGGTTAGCGAATAGTCCATTCTTTTCACCTGTTAATGCAGTTCCTGCGTCTTGTTTAGAGTCTTGAAGTAAGACTATAACAATCATCAGTAAAGACGCTATTAATAACATTATTTCTTTCCAAGTAAAAGCCATGCTTTATGCCTCCTTCGGTCACTAGGAATATTATATTTAATAATCCTAGTAATTGCAAGTAATTTTTTTATTGATAATTATAATAAATATTATAAATATTGAAAAAATTCAAAATAATTTTAGATTTACTACTTTAAAGTAGTAGCTAAGCTATCATTAATTCTAATTAGTTCATTATATTTTGGTGTTGAACCATTAGAGAATAGTGATGATAATTTAATCATAGGGATGTTTAATCCTACTGCAATATCTGAGATTATTGAATCTTCACTTTCTGTAGACGATTCTGAGAGTATTATAGATGCTCCTTTTCTTTTAATTACTTCAACTATATCATATGTTTCAGTTAGTGTTCCAATCTCACTAATATTAAGTACTACTGCATTAGTGTACTGATTATCTAAGCCCTTTTCTATCTTTCTTCTATTTGATGAATAAAGATTATAGCCAGCAATCTTAGCTCTTAATCCTAGTCTTTTTGTGAGTTTCTTATAGGCATCTGTATCAGCTTTTGAATATGGATCAATAAACATTGAAATATTATATTTTTTAATTAATGATTCATAATATTCAATCATTTCAAGTGATGTTTTCTCTTTACCATCTACTGTATACGTTTTATTCTTTAAATCATAAAAATTATCAGCATTCATATTTAGTATTATATTTATATCTTTACTAAGTTTGAGTCCAAAACCTTCTATGATTTTCTTAAGCTTTTGAAGAAGTGATTCAAGTGTAGTAAATTCAGTGTTGAATGATGAATCAACACTATTTGGATAGCTAAAATATTGTTCAAATTTATTACTTATTTCTTTTATTATTCTAAATGATTCTAATATGCCTATTTCTTTTATTACTTCTACTATTACTTCTATTCCTTTATATGATGTGATAGTAATTAGTGGACGTGGAACATTTCTTGACATTGCACCACCAATGTATGAGTGAAGTGATAATCCTGTATAATCAGATGCACATCTTACTACCGCAAGAGATACTGCAAGAATAGCGTTTGTGCCAAGCTTTGATTTGTTTTGGGTGTTATCTAGTTTTAATAATTTATTATCTATTTTAGCTTGATCACGGACATCTTCTCCAACTAATGATTTTTCGATTATATCATTAATATTTGATACTGCCTTACTAACTCCAAGGCCATTATATTTAGTATCACCCTTATCTCTTATTTCTTTATTATCAAAAGACATATCATACATACTAGAAACTGACGCTCTTCCATAAGCGCCTGATTCTGTGAATACTTCACATTCTATTGTTGGGTTCCCTTTTGAGTCTAGAATACTTTTTGCATATACTTCAGTAATGTATGGCATAATTCCTCCTATTCTCTTTTTGTGATTTTATAGCTATTATATACTCCAACTGCCATGATTAATATATCAAGTATAGTTATTAGAAGTCTTATTATTGCACTAAATACTCCATCAACTGAAAAATCAATTTGGAATACAGTAATAAAATTAATATAGTAAATATGAGGTATTATCATTAAAGATTCTAGGAATGTTCCCCCATTTACCATATTTATTACAAGTATAGCGATAAAATCTTTTAAAAAATACATAAGTGCAGTATATATTGGTAAAATTATTGATACGAATTTATTTCTTATAGTGATTCCTTTTAAGACTTGTCTTGTAAGGAATATACTTGAAAGGAAATAGAGGAGTACTGAAATAAAATCGATTCCAATAGTCATATCAATAAAATAACTGATGCCACCAAGAATAACTGCACCAGAAAGATATAATAATAAGCCTATAAATATCACATAAAGATAATCTCTAATATTTTTCATAAATTTACCTTTATAATTATACAATTATAATAACTAATAATCAAGTTTTGTGTTATTATAGAAAATGTGAAGTTAAAATGTAGGAGATACCTATCATGGAAAGTATGCTTATAAAACTCAGTGAAATATTAAAAAAGAATAAAAAGACTGGAATCAATTATGTAGTTCCTGATCTTTGGTACTTAGAAAACTATAATATAGATCATAAACTACTCCCAACAAGAGAAGTCCTCGTTAATCCATATGATTTTTATAGTGCAGTAATCGATGAATATATCATTCCAAAGATGAAAGATGGTTTTGATTATAGTACTTCTTATTCAAAAGGAAATAATATTAAAAGCACTAATGGTGAATGGATAAGAAAGGAAGTTTTATATTCAATGATGATTAGAACTTCCGCGTCTTATGATAGTGATAGAAGCTATTCACTAGATCTATCTAATATCGATGGATTAAAAGAAACTGGTACATTCGTTAAAACTCTTGCGCTTCTTCCGCTTCTAAAAAGACTTGGAGTTTCAGTTGTATATCTTCTTCCACTTTCAAAATATGCATTAAAAGATAAAAAAGGTGAACTTGGAAGTCCATATGGTGTTGAGTCATTCACTAAACTCGATCCAATGCTTAAAGATACTATGACAGAATCAGATATGACTGTTGAAGAGGAATTCAAGGCTTTCGTTGAAGCTTGTCATATTCTAAAGATGAGAGTAACTATCGATATTATCCCAAGAACTAATTCTGTATGTAGTGAACTCATTAGAAAACATCCTGATTGGTTCTATTGGATTAAAGCTAGTGAATATAAAAAATATAGAGTTCCAAGAGTTGAAGGTGTAAATAGCTGTACATATCCAGGATATGAGATGATGGATCTTGTATATGATTCAAAAGATGTTTATAGACATATTAAGATGTTCCAAGTAAATCCAAAAGATCAAGATCCAATTAAATGGAAAACTATCAAAGGAAAAACTAATGAAGAATTCTTAGATAACGTTGAAAAAGAGTTCGATTTAAAGATAGCCCCAGCATTTAGTGATAATATAAATGATCCACAACCAGCATGGACTGATGTAACATTCTTTAGATTATATTTAGATGATCCAATAAGAACTAAAGATTTATGTAAGATTAAACATAATCCATATATATTATTTGATGTTGCAAAATCTAATCTTTATCCAGGAAAAGTACCAAATAA
>ONMY01000082.1 GCA_900318975.1 uncultured Bacillota bacterium
AATGCTGCTAATTACGTC
Organism: uncultured Bacillota bacterium; assembly: GCA_900318975.1. Lineage (GTDB taxonomy): Bacteria > Bacillota_I > Bacilli_A > Izemoplasmatales > UBA1188 > UBA1188. The sequence continues at coordinate 19 of ONMY01000082.1, forward strand.
AGTATCTACTTTATGGAAGAAACCGACAGCCATTGCAATTGCAAAGATAATTACGATGATATTAAACACAATATCTCTAGTTCTATGTCTTTCGATTAATTTGAATATTCTTGAAAGAATAATTGATAAAGCAAAAATACCAGCAGACATTGAGAAGATATAAGGGTTATATTTTGCAAACATAACTAATACACCTAAACCAATATCGATAGCTAATAAAATTAATGCTCTAAAAAGTGTGGTCTTTTTTCTTTCTTTTAAATATGAAACGAATCTAGTTATTCCGAGTGAAATAAATATTCCAACCATAAAATGACTTGCGGCATCTATTTCATTGTTTTTAGCCTTAACAAAAGTTAAAACTGAAAAGATTAAAACGACAGTTGTTAAAAACCACGCAGCAATCATTAATAGAATCTTGAATAATCCTGATTCAAAAAATTCTGAGCCTTTCTTTTTTGCCATATCTATACCTCCTAATCAACGATGCCTTCAAAGCCATGTTCTTCAAGACAATCGCTTAATTTATAAATGTCGTAATTTTTAGTCTCTATAAAGTAACGAATTATCAATGCATATTCTGAGCTAGACGCTAATGTAAATCCTGCTTTCTTTAGTAAGTATTTGCATTCATGATTTTCAAGTTGTAACGCAAAAACAATCTTAATAAGAGTAGTTAATGAAGGTTTAACTTGACCTGAAATAATTTGTGACCAAGACTGTCTTGAAATGTTCGCTTTACTATAAACTTCTGAGTCTTTTTTGAAGCCATGTTTTTCAATGAGTTCGAACAAATAAGGCAGGAATTCCTTAGTTTTTTCCTTATTTACTTGATGTTTCTTAATAAATTCTTCTAGTTCCATACGTTTCAATCCTTAAAAGAGATCTGACAAGAAATTAGCTACTTCTTCAAGCATCATTTTATCATCTTTTGTAAATCTATTATATATAGGTGAATCAATATCGATGACAGCTTTGACTTCACCATCTTTTATGATTGGAACTACGATTTCACTTTTTGAAAGAGTAGAACACGCTATATGTCCTTCGAAATCATTAACATTATCAACAATTATGGTTTTCTTTTCCTTGAATGCTGTGCCACACACACCTCTTCCAAATTGGATAACTGTGCATGCCGGTTCTCCTTGGAATGGCCCAAGATATAAAGTGTTATCTTTTACAACGTAAAAACCACACCAATTAATGTTTTCCAATTGGTTAAGAATTGCTGAAACATTGGAAAGATTACTTACCAAGGGTAAATCTTTTTTTACCAATGATTTTACTTGTTCAATTATTAAGTTTCTCATTTATGAATTAAATTATAACAAAAAAGACGCTTTCTTTAAGCGCCTTTATTGTTTTTAAATAACTCCGCAAGGGATAAGAATGATTAACAGTAATGCAACAGTGCCCCAAAGTGATGCAAGAATGATATTTCTTGTTTTTGGTTTGAAGTCATTAATGTAGTTTGATGCCAAGAAGAATGGAACATAAGTTGTAATGAATACTGGAATTACGCCCCACCATTTATAAACCCAAATAAATTTGGAACCACCATCACATCCTGCTAAGAATGATTCAAATAAAGCAAATAATAAGGCCATTGATAAAGCTCCAACGAGTCTACAATCAATACCTTTTCTTGGCTTGTCTCCTTCTCTAGAGAAATAGTGCTTTGTTCTATCTTTTGGCATCATCTTGTATGAAATAATACCTGCCAAAGAAAACATCATAGATAATTCCCAGCTAACACCAATTAAGAGGATGAATGTTGTGGAATCACCAGAAACTGTCCAAAGAGGATATCCTGAGATTCTTCCAATGATTGCGTTGCAAATCTCGTATAACCAGTGGACAGCATATAAAGCTAATCCTGCGCGTACTGCTTCCCAGTTCTTGTTATGGATTTCGCTCCAATAAACATAAAATACAACGGCTAAAATAAAAATGAATGTCCAGTTAAAGTTGCCTGTTGTTCTGACATCCTTAAAAGCTTCAGTAACGCTTTGCTTCGCTCCATCTGAACCTGTTCCCCAAAAAACGAACATAGTTTTTCTCCTTTTTTATAATTATATCAAATTAAATATGCTTGTACGAAAAAACCAGCGCCTCTATTCGCTGGTTATTCTACTCTCCGTTTTTTAAAGCAGATTTAAGTAATTTTCATTTGCTGAGGCAATAAATAACAAATGCACTTCTTTCTTTTCTTCATCAACTCGATAGAAGATTATATTTTTCTTGCTAATTAAATATAAACACTTTTTAAGTCCAACCAATTCAATTTCTTTTCCTCTGTATGGTAGAACTTGGAGTGTTGTTATTTGCTCATCAAGAAATTTTCTGTATTTGGCGGCTGCTTGATACGAAAAATTATCAATTAGGTAAATCAAAATTTTTCTTAATTGGTCAACAAAAATTTCGGTCCAAATGAGTTTATATTTCACTTAAACCCAAATTCTTTATCAATACGTGCAAACATTTCTTCGATTGGACCGCATTTGCCTTCCTTAATATCTTGTTCCCCTCTTAATACGCCTGCCAAAAGTTTTAATTCGAACTCGAGTTTCTGATATGCCTCAATGTCAAGAAGAACAAGATCACCACGACCATTTACGGTGATATAAATTGGTTGTTTGGTTTCTTTACACATTCTTGAGATTTCAGGATATCTGTTTCTTAAATCTGATGAAGGAATGATATTTTCCATAGTAATACCTC
>ONMY01000182.1 GCA_900318975.1 uncultured Bacillota bacterium
CTGCTAGTATCATATAGAATAGTATTGATACTAATGAAATTATTGAACCAAGTTTTAGTCCTTCTGGTTCGAATTTTAATGTAATGTTGTTTGAATCAATGTTCTTTGGAACAACGAGTCCTATAAACCCGCCATTTACAGGAACGATTTTTGATACATTTCCATTAACTACTTTCCATTCGCTTGAATATGCGGTCGGAATCATTAATATTTCATATCCATCAGATGTTTCTTTGTTTGTATAAGAAAGATTAATCTTAGAACCATTTGTGGATATTTTTTTATTTTCTTTTAAATCTTCATATTTATCATTTATTGAATAAGTTGTTATTTTGATTGATGGCGGATATGAAAGAGTATATACGTCATTTGGTTTTATTATATAGATATTCTTTAGTGCTTTATTAACGATTGATTCATTGTTCATAAGTACAATGCTTCCATCATTATATTCAAAATACATTGTATCATAAGAAATGGTTTTGCTTGAGCCGTTATTTAATAATACATTTATTAATTTGTTGTCGTATGTTTTATCTATGTGGAATCTTATTGCAGCGGCAACTCCAACACCACTTTCTAAATCTTCGCCGTTTTCATATGAATCTAAATATTTATATGATGGGAATATAGCTTCAAAAGTATAGTTAAGTGATGGCGCAATAATTAAATCATCATTTTGATCTTTTGCAAGAAGATAAAGGTATTTTGGTTTTAGTTCATTTTTATCGCTTCTTCCATAGATTGGGATGTGGAATGTTGAACCGTTTTTGTTACCTATATTTTCACTTGTAATATATTTAATCTCTCCACATTCAAATTCTAAGTATGCATTTCCATCTTTTATTAGTGTTTCTTTTCTTTCTTCAAGACCAAATAGGTTTATTGCGTAACTTCTTGTTGTGATTTCATCAGCTCCACTAAATGCATATCTATAAAACTTCTTTCCATCGATATCTACAATAAATCTATTTCCTGCTGTAAACGATGTTTGTTGTCTTATTGTTTCGCTACTGCTTATTTCTTCGATATTTGCATTTTCTTTTTCTTTTAGGTTATATTCTTTTAGTAATTCTAGTGTTTCTTCATCTATCACAACTCTTTTTATTAATTCTTTTTCTTTTGATATTTCGTTTAGTGATCTAGAATTATTTTTAAAGTCATTATATTCTATATATTCATCGTATGAGAGGAATTCTTGATAGTCTTTAAACCTTAATAGAATATAATCTTCTTCTGTGTTCTTGTTTACTAATTCGAATTGGTTTTCATCATAATTAATGAATGATGAATCTTTAGATGCAACCACATATTTATATCCTAAGAATACATTTAAATAATATGAATATGTGTTTAAAGCTCTTTTTCCTGCTTGACCTTCATCAGATATATTGAATATTAAATCAGCAACATCATCAGTACCAGCATAGATAAATGAATGGAAGACATCAGTGTTACACCCTGTTTGAATTAGACTTGAAAGATTAGTTCTTAAGATTCCTTCTACTGATGAATCTACATAGATTCTATATGTAGATGGCTCATCTATATAAGAATTTAAGAAGCTTGAAAGACTTCTCGTTTTTTTAAAGATATCTTCTTTTCCGCTTAATATGACAGAAGATCCAAACGATAAACAACCACTTATTACAACTTCAATTCCAAGGATGATACCAAATAATACTTTCTTTTTATTTAATACTGCAAAGGTGTTTATTATCATTATTGCCATAATGAGAATAGAGAGATATTGATATGCCATCATTACATCTATACTAAATAAATCGGCGCTAGATCCTCTTTCTATCTTCCAAATAGTATCTGAAACTGGAAGATATTTTATTAATAGGATTGTTAATATAGATAGTATTAGTAGTGATGAAACAACAAACGTTAGAATTGTTTTTAGTTTATGTTTTTTATGTTCTTCTGTGTTTTTGTGCTTTTTAATATTTAAAACGATGCATGTGATAAATATGATTATGAGTGCAAGTATTGTTAAATAGAATAAAGTGTTTTCAAATGATATTATATTTTCATCAATATTGTTTTTAATATCAATAGCTCTTATTTTTTGAAGATGATGGTATGCACCAAAAATACCAACATAAAGAAGCGATACAAGACCTATAATCATTGGTTTTTCTTTTAAATTGTAAAGACCATTCTCGTTTACTACATGTCCAGCTATAAGAAGCATTGGAATAGTCACAACATTAAACCACCTTGTATATAATACTTCAAGGTTTGCAGATAGGATATATGAAAAGAAAGGTAGAAGCATCATAAACACACATAAGAGGGTTATGATTTTATAGATATTGCTTCTTCTGTCTTTCATTGACCAAATATATGTTGATAGAACAAGACCAATTCCTGTTATATAAAGCGATATATGTTCAATAAAGTAACTGCTTTGATATCCATAAAAAGATGAAGGTGTAACTGGAGTAAATGTTGTAGACATTACACGATAA
>ONMY01000007.1 GCA_900318975.1 uncultured Bacillota bacterium
GCTGAAGAAACTCCTGCTGAAGAAGAAGCTGCTCCAGAAGCAGACGCAGATGGTGGTGTTGCCCCTGTAGTAGTTCCTGTTGCTGCTGGCGATGATGATGAAAAGAAACCACTTCCTGGCAAATACGAAGTATATCCAGTAGGTAATGAAGGATTCTACATCTATAGATTAAAAGCATCTAATGGTGAAATAATGGTTATTTCTGAACTTTATAAATCAGCTCAAGGTGCTTCAGATGCTATTAATACAGTTATTAAGAACATTGAAATTGGTACATATGATATCTATCAAGATAAACACAATATGTGGCAATTCAAACTATATTCATCAAATAAGAGATTATTAGTTGCATCTGCTAACTATCGTACAAAAGCAAGATGTGAAGCTGCTTGTGAATCATTCAAGAGATTTGCTCCTATCTCTCCAGTTGTTAAACTTGAAGAAGACGTAAATCATTTAATGGAAGAAATTGATATCAACCCAGGCGAAGATAAGAAAGGTGGCAAAATCATTGTTGATAAAGACAATGGTGAAAATGAAGCTGAATTCCGTTTACTTGCTAACAATGGTACACTCCTCTGCTCTTCAATGTCATATAAAACAAGAAGTATTCTTATGGAACAAGCAAATAACTTCTATGATGTAGTTACTGATGGTAAGTTCTATGTTGTAAAAGATAAAAACAAAATGTTCCAATTCAAACTTTATTCAAGTTCAGGTAGATGCATTTTAATCGGTGAAACATATGGTTCTAAGACAAATGCTATCTCTGCTGCAAACTCAGTTGCAAGATTTGCTAAACTTGCTGAAGTAATCATTGAAGAATAATTAATATTTTAAAGGCACTGACTTATGTCAGTGCTTTTTGTTTTCTAAAAAATTATATTATGCTATAATTAAATAAATAAGTATTTAAAGTTTAGGTGGTGAATTATATGAGTTCAACTAAGCAAAAGATTTTATTAATAGAAGATTCCAAAGCCAATAGAGATGCATTAAAGGAATGTTTAATCGATGAATTTGATATTATTGAAGCTGAAAATGGGGCTCTTGCAGTTCCAATTTTAAAAAAGTCTCATAAATCAATATCGTTAATTTTTCTTGATCTTGTAATGCCTGAAATGGATGGATTTGGTGTATTAACATATTTAAAGACAAACAATTTGCTTGATGATATTCCAGTAATTGCGATTGCAAATGAAAAGGACCAAAAGAGAGTTTACAATGCGTTTAAATGTGGTGCACAGGATTTTGTTACTAAACCATTTGATAAAGAAATTATAAAGAAACGTGTACAAAATATTTTAGATCTTTTTGCTAAGCAAAAAAAGTTAATTAAAATCGTTTCTGATGAATATTTCGAACGCACTAAGAACACCAATATGTTAATAGATATTCTTGGTCATACAGTAGAATTTAGAAACGGTGAAAATGGTTATCATATCATGCATATGAATATCATCACAGAAATATTATTAAATAGACTTGTTGCTAAGACTGATAAATATAACCTAACTACTAAAGATATTGATTTAATTTCATCAGCATCTGCACTTCATGATCTTGGAAAGGTTGGAATTAAAGAGAGCATTCTAAATAAACCAGGAAAGCTCACCAAAGAAGAACAAGAAATAATGAAAGGCCATACTAAAATTGGTGCAAACATCATTCAACAATTAATTCAATTTAAGAATGAAAAGATTTATCAGTACGCATATGAAATTGCAAGATGGCATCACGAAAGATATGATGGAAAGGGATACCCTGATGGATTAAAAGGAGACAATATCCCAATTTCAGCACAGGTAGTTGGACTTGCTGAATGCTATGATGTTTTAGTAAACGATAGAGCATATAAAAAAACATATACTCATGATCAAGCAATGAAAATGATTTTAAATGGTGAATGTGGTGCATTTAATCCTCTCCTTTTAAAATGTATCAAAGAAGGTCAACATGAAATAAAAGATGGACTTGATTATTTCTCAAAGATCAATAGAGATAAGCAAAAAATCGATGTAATATCAACCAACCTATTTAAAGACCAAAAGAAGAGCGCAGATGTATCATACGAATCTGAAGATTCTCTAGATACTGAAAGAATAAGAATGTTCTATTCATCAAAAATCTTCGATGAAATCATCTTCGATTATACAGTTGCAACTTCAGTATTAAACTTTAATGATAGTGGTAGAGAAATATTAAAAGTAGATGGTGTCATCTATGAACCAGTAGAAAACAGAGATTTTGTTGAAGTATTCGGAAGAAATAATATTGATAGATTTGTTTCTAAACTTAAAAAGACCACATATAATAATCCAAATTTTGAAATGTCATTAAAGCTCTTAACAGGTGATAAAATCACCAAATATAATCTAGTTTGCTCATCAATGTGGCACAAATTTAATCATGATGAAATGATTGGATTTGTTGGAAGAGCATATAAAAGTAGGTAGGAATTATGAAAATATTTGCGCATAGAGGTTTAAGCTCTATATATCCAGAAAACAC